>JBELFC010000150.1:0-5564 GCA_042093175.1 Tenacibaculum sp.
TAATACCAACAAACATTCAAAGAAATACTACTTTCTTAGAAAACGAAGTATTTAACACGTATCAATCTGAAACAGATATGATGCGTTACATTAAAAAATTAGAACGTAAAGATTTAGCTTTAAATCACTCTATGATTTCTTTAGGTTCTTGTACTATGAAGTTAAATGCAGCTTCTGAAATGTTACCTTTAAGCAACCCTCAATGGGGAAATATTCACCCTTTTGCTCCTTTAAATCAAGCTCAAGGGTATCAAGAAATGCTTATCAATTTAGAGCAACAATTAAATGTTATTACTGGTTTTGCAGGTACTTCTTTACAACCTAACTCAGGTGCACAAGGAGAGTTTGCAGGATTAATGGTTATTAGAGCTTACCATAAATCAAACGGTGATGATCACAGAAACATCTGTTTAATACCCGCTTCTGCACACGGTACCAATCCTGCTTCTGCTATCATGGCCGGTATGAAAGTAGTTGTTACTAAAACTGATGAAAGAGGTAACATTGATGTTGAAGATTTACGTGCAAAAGCTGAATTACACAAAGATAATTTAGCGGCATTAATGGTTACTTATCCATCTACTCATGGAGTTTATGAAAAAGCCATTAAAGAAATTACACAAGTTATTCATGATAACGGAGGGCAAGTATATATGGATGGTGCGAACATGAATGCTCAAGTAGGTTTAACGAACCCTGCTACAATTGGAGCTGATGTTTGTCATTTAAATTTACACAAAACTTTCGCTATACCTCATGGTGGTGGTGGACCTGGAGTTGGCCCAATTTGCGTTGCTCCTCAATTAGTTCCTTTTTTACCAACAAATCCAATTGTAAGTACTGGTGGAGATAACGCTATCACAGCAATTTCTGCAGCTCCTTGGGGCTCTGCTTTAGCTTGTTTAATCTCTTACGGGTATATTACAATGTTAGGTGCAGATGGATTAACAAACTCTACTAAAAATGCAATATTAAACGCAAACTACATAAAGGAAAGATTACAAGGTCATTTTGACACATTATATACAGGTGAAATGGGGCGTGCCGCTCATGAAATGATCTTAGACTGTAGAGCTTTTAAACAAAACGGTATTGAAGTAGTAGATATAGCTAAACGATTAATGGATTATGGTTTCCATGCACCAACTGTATCTTTCCCTGTTGCTGGAACTATAATGGTAGAACCTACAGAAAGTGAAAGCATAACTGAACTAGATCGTTTTTGCGATGCATTAATATCTATCAGAAAAGAAATTAATGAAGCTGTAAAAGAAAACACCAATAATGTTTTAAAGAATGCTCCTCATACTCAAGAGATGCTAACTGCTGATGAATGGGACTTACCTTATTCTCGAAAAGAAGCAGCATTTCCTCTAGAATATATAGCTGAAAATAAATTTTGGCCATCAGTTAGAAGAGTTGACGATGCCTATGGAGACAGAAACTTAATTTGCTCATGTAATCCTATAGAAGATTATATGGAAGCGGAAGCTTAAAAGTAAATACATTATATTTTAAAAACCACCTAAAAAAAATTAGGTGGTTTTTTTTATTTTTTTATCATTCTCACCAAAACCTATCCTATATTACATTATAACAAATAATCCTTCTATTCCATTTACTACTTTATTTACTTCAAACTATTTTCCTCATAAAGAAAAAAAACATTCTTATCTCTATAATTATTAACATATTTTTTATCTGGAAATAAAATTAATTCATTCGGAAATTAATCATTACGCAGATAAAAGAAATAATGTTTTTTTGCACAAGAATTAAACAAATATACTTTATGAAAAAAATAATAATTGCTGCTATTTTTATCGCAAGCGGAATTTTAAATGCTCAAGAAAAAAAAGGAATCTCTAAAATCGAAAAAGGAACATGGAATTTCACTACGGATCTTTCTCTTTACAACTTTGATCAAAGCTATGACCAAATTAAAAATGAAAGCTCAACTTTTTTATTTAATATCACACCGAAACTAAATTATTTTATTGATGATAACCTTAGCCTTGGCTTTGGAATAGGCTATAATTATCGAAACATTGATAATATAGACAACAATCAAAACTTAACTACACAAAACACAAATACTTTTAGCTTCAACTCTTACATCAAAAAACATTATTTTATTGCTTCAAATTTATCTTTTTTCTTACAGGGAGAAATAACTTATCAAACTGGAAAAATAACAAATAGCTTTCAAAATTCAAGCAACACACTAACCAGTGACATTAACACATTCTTCATTGGAATTAGACCAGGTGTAAGTTATTTTTTAACTAACAAAATAGCAATTCAAGCATATTTTGGATCTTTAGGATATACAAACGACACCATTAAAAACAATTCTAATTCACTTAAAGAAAATCAAAGTAGATTTAACCTTAACTTAAATCCATCTCAATTAATTTTTGGATTGTCTTATTATTGGTAATTAATTTTTAAAATCAACAGAAAGGCCTCATCTTTTATGAGGCTTTTATTTTTTAAGTAAACTTCTAATACTTTTGAATATTTTGAACGCTAGCTAATACACTCATAAATTACAAATTTTAAATTCTCTTCTATTACAGTAACCTTATTAAATAAAATACCTAAGTGGGTTTTATAATTCAAATGTTTATTCGCTACTAAAAGAAAACGCCCTTCTCCATTTAAAACCCTCTTTACTCCCTTAAATAACTCTAAAGCTACTTCTATATTATTTTCATGTTCAAAATGAAAAGGCGGATTAGAAACCACCAAATCAAAATACCCTTCTTCTAAATTATTTAAATTATTATCACAAATAAAAGTAGCTTTTTTATTTTTTAAATTGAGTTTAGACGAAGCTATTGCTAAATTAAAATCATCAATTAAAGTAACTTCTACGCTTGGGTATTTATTTATTAATTCATGAGCAATCACACCATTTCCAGAAGCTAAATCTAACACCTTTAACTCATTTGGAAACACCTTCATGTGCTGTAAAAAAAACTGTGTTCCAATATCAATTTGCCCAGAAGAGAACACACCAAAATATTGATTAAACTCTCTTCCTTTGAAATTTATCTTATTACTAATTATCTTATAATTAACTTTTTCTTTTGGCTTTTTTAATATTAACAACCTAGCCTTTTTCCATGCTTTTGATTGCTCAGATACTTCAAAATAATTTGAAGCTATTTTTAAAAAAGACGGAGAAAAATATTTAGTCATAAATCCACAAACAACTTCAGTAGAAGAAACAGATGCTTTATGAATTTGTTGCAAAAACAATTCAAATAGCTCTAAAGATTTTGGAATCTTAATCAATGCTAATTCAACTTTTTCTAAGCTATCTAGAGGTGTTTTATAAATAACATCAGTGCTTAAATTATTAAGTTTCTGATTATGATTAATTGCCTTTTTCTGACTTGCGTAATTCCAAATAGTAGTTGCTTTTTTAGCCTTTAAAGTACAATTCCAAAAACCAAAACGATCATTAAATAAATGAATATTTTTTGCTTCTTTTTTTACAACGTACTCTAAAACCATTAACTCAGCATTACTCCATGCCTTTAAGGTTTTATCATCTGTTTTTGGATAACGTTCTAATTGATATTTTTGATTGTTTATAGTAAGAGTTGATTCCAAAAAATCTTATTTGTTTTTATTTATAAATTTTTATGAAAATTTAATTTTCATAAATTTCATTCAAAGAAACAATAGCTCCAGCTTTATCTCTTCTAAATACATGTTTTGAAGTAACATCACTAATTTTACCCTTCCCCATGGCTGCAACCACTTCCTTAACTGCATCAATCGTTTTACTATGATAATTTTTAACCCTAACGTTTTTGTACTTAACTACTAGGGCCTCTACTAAATCTTCATCTTGTGTAGCCACTCCAACAGGACAAGTATCTAAGTTACATTCACGTGCCTGAATACACCCTAAACTTAGCATAAAACTTCTAGCCATACCTATAACGTCTGCTCCCAATGCTATATATTTAACCACATCAAAAGCATCAATTGCCTTACCACTTGCTATAATTTTAATTTGTTCTTTTAACTTATATTTTTTTAATGTTTTATTTACAAAAACTAATCCATCTAGCAATGGTGTACCAACATAATTAGAAAACTCGAGAGGCGCTGAACCTGTACCTCCTTCACCTCCGTCAACAGAAATAAAATCGGGATAATTCTTAACCTTTGCAAAAGTCTCAATCATATCTTCGATCTCATCATTATCACCTACACAAAACTTAACCCCTACTGGTTTCCCGTCACTCAAATCTCTAACTTTCTGGATAAAAGAAATCATTTCTTCAAAATTAGAAAAAGCATCATGATTCGGTGGAGAGTCAACCCTAGTAAAAGGCTCAACCGAACGAATTTTTGAAATTTCTTCTGTATTTTTTTTTGCTGGTAAAATACCACCATGTCCTGGTTTTGCACCTTGCGAAAACTTAATTTCAATCATTTTAACTTCTGGCCTTATAGCATTTTCTCTAAAAATTTCTTCATCAAAAACACGCTTACCATCAATTGTTTTTCCTGCTCCAAAATAACCAGTACCCACTTGAAAAATTAAATCACCACCTTCTAAATGATAAGGAGAAATACCACCTTCACCAGTATTATGTGCAAAATCTCCCATTTTTGCTCCTTGATTTAGTGCCATAATAGCATTCTTACTCAAAGAACCAAAAGACATCGCTGAAATATTTATAATCGATGTATCGTATTTTTGAACACACTTGTCTGACCCTATTAATACTCTATCTCCTTCTATTTTATGATGATCTTTTGGAAATAAAGAATGTTTTACAAACTCATATCCCTTTTCATACACATCGTGTCGTGTACCGAAAGGAACAGTTTCAATTTCCTTCTTTGATCGCTGATATACAATACTTCTTTTCTCTCTATTAATTGGTGTTCCATTTAAATCATCCTCTATAAAATATTGCTGAATTTTTTCACGCTCTTCTTCAAAAACCCAACGTAATCTAGCTACTATTGGAAACGCCCTCATTAATGAATGCTTTTTTTGCAAAAAAGCATCATAAATCGCTAACAAGGTGAATGCCGATGCAATGGTTAGCAAAATGTAATTCCCCATATCAGGTATAAAATAAACCAATACTCCACATAAAACATTTGCAACAATAACAACTGCCAAAATAGTGTCTCTCATTTTTTTTGAATTTTACTCGCTAAAATACAAGATTTTCATCATAAAAAAAGCTCTGATAAATATCAGAGCTTTTTTTATATGTGAATAAACAAAATTACTTTTTGAATTTTGAATATTTATTTTTGAATTTATCAATACGTCCTGCAGTATCTACTAATTTAGATTTACCTGTATAGAACGGATGAGAAGTTCTAGAAATTTCTAACTTTAATAATGGATATTCTTTTCCATCAACTTCTAATGTTTCTTTTGAATTAGCTGTTGAACGTGTTAAAAATACATCTCCGTTAGACATATCTTTAAAAGCTACCATTCTATAATTTTCTGGATGTATTCCTTTTCTCATCGTGAACTCATTTAAATTTTATACTTTCGCTTCTCTTAAAAGAAG
>JBELFC010000150.1:5574-7562 GCA_042093175.1 Tenacibaculum sp.
CTTTTTTCATCTTTTAAAAAACTTTAAACTTTATAGTGAATTTGTTTATAATTGGTAAGATTTTAAACGCATTCAGTAAAATCAAAAACCTGCAATGGCTATTTGAAGGTGCAAATTTAATTCTTTTTTTTAATATCCAAACAAAAAATTGTTTTAATTTGTAGTATTAATACATAAATTGAAAATCAAACTACAAAATATGCGTATCTATAAATATTTCACTTTTCTAGCCCTTCCCATAACTATACTAACATCTTGTAGTGAAACCAGTTACAAGTTTAAACTAAATACTAGCAAAAAAGTTAATCTTGGAGATAAAGCTGCTGTTAAGTTTGAACAACTTAAAGGTAATACAATTGATTCTGTACATTTATATGTAAACAATAAACGTATAAATAATAAAGAAACCAGTATTGCTATAAATACAAATGATTTTGGGGTTGGTAAACACGCTGTAACTGCAGTTGTTTTTTATCCTGAAAAATCAAAAAAACTAAATAACTCTATTGAAGTTTTAGCTAACAAAAAACCTGACCTTTATAAATATAAAATTGTAAACACTTTTCCTCATGACAAAAACGCATACACACAAGGGTTAGAGTTCTATAACGGATTTTTATATGAAACAACTGGAAAAAGAGGAAAATCTTCTTTAAGAAAAGTAGAGTTAGAAACAGGAAAAGTTATTCAAAGAATTGACTTAGATAAAAAATATTTTGGAGAAGGAATGACCATCTTTAATAACAAAGTATACTGGCTAACTTGGCAAGCTCGTAAAGGTTTTATTTATGATTTAGAAAGCTTTAAAAAATTAGGAGAATTTAATTACAACAATAGTAATGAAGGGTGGGGTTTAACTCATAGTAAAAATGAACTAATTAAATCAGATGGTACAAATAAGATTTGGTTTTTAAATCCAAATAACCTACAAGAAAAAAGGAATATTCAAGCTTACACTAATAAAGTTTCTTTAGAAAAACTAAATGAACTTGAATTAATTAATGGTAAAATTTACGCTAATTATTGGCAAAAACCATTAATTGCTATTATTAGTCCTAAAGATGGTGTAGTAGAAGGAATTATAGATCTAAAAGGTTTAGTAAAAGAAATGCAAAAAACACAAAGATTAGTTGATGAAGATGATGTTTTAAATGGTATAGCCTATAACCCTGAAAATAATCACTTGTATGTTACTGGTAAGCATTGGGGTAAATTATTTGAAATTGAATTGATAAAACAATAATTTCAATAATCTAAGGTTATATTGTTATTTTTATCACTTTGTTAAACTTATGATACTTTACTTATGAGGTATGTTTATTTCTTTTTATTTGTTTTTTTATTAATTATAAATAGTTCTTGTAGAAAAGATTTTGAAACTATTCCAAGTTTTGGAAGCCTAGAATTCTCAAAAGACACAGTTTTTTTAGATACTATTTTTAGTAATATAGGTTCAGCTACCTATAATTTAAAAGTTTATAATAGAAGTAATAAAGCTATCACTATACCTGAAATAAAGCTAGAAAATGGAACAACTTCTAACTATCGACTAAATGTAGATGGAGCACCTGGAAAGGATTTTAAGAATGTTGAAATTTTAGCAAACGACAGTATGTATGTTTTTGTTGAAACTACTATTGATTTCAACACCATAACAAACCCTTTATACACTGATAAAATTTTATTTGACAATGGTAATAATCAACAAGATGTAGATTTAGTTACTTTGGTTCAAGATGCTCATTTTATTTTCCCTGCTAAAAACAATATGGGGATAGAAACACTTACCATAGATGGTAAAGATTCCAAAATACAAGGGCGCTTTTTAAAAGACAATGAACTAATTTTTACTGAAGACAAACCTTATGTAATTTATGGATATGCAGCAGTTCCTAGTGATAAAACTTTAACTATAAATCCTGGTGCTAAACTTCACTTCCATAGAAATTCTGGATTAATTATAGATACGAAAGCAAGTTTAAAAGCAA
>JBELFC010000151.1:0-7479 GCA_042093175.1 Tenacibaculum sp.
CCTACTACTTTATCAACAATCAACTCAACTCCTTCTCTAGGTACAGTTCCTGATTCAAACGGACACGAACTTCTTCCTCCATTAGTTAAAAACATTGGAGTATCATATTGCGGGTCTCTTCTTATAGACACATCAAATTGATCTCCTGCATCATCGTCATTAAAAGTAAAACTATCGATTCTACTATTCTCTTTATCTGTAGATTCAGAGTCTGTTCTAGTACTACGTATTGACGACTGATTAACCCATTTTACAGTTCCAATTTCTACATCGAAAGAAGAACCAAGAGAAGCTCCACCTCCATTAGAGTCTCCCTTATTTATGTTTTTAGCTCTAGTTAACGTGTAACTAACTGATGTTAAAGCATCAAAAGTAATTCGTCTATCTAAAACAGCTGGGTTTAAACCTACACCATTCTGTCCTGGAGTATTTCCATTCGTTAAATTTTCCGTAGTAGAACTGAACCCTGGAGCATTTTTAAAAGAAGTCGCAGTAAGCTTCTCATGATTATTTTTTATAATCTTCTCCCAACCCTTAATTTCATTGAGATACTTTGTAATTTCCTTGTCGTTATTGTCCGCTGGATTATTTTTTAACAGCTCCTCTAGTGTACCTTTTAAATCTAAATGATTTCTATCTTTAGGAGGAGAAACAACATTATTATTCTTATCTGACTTTGCAATTGCCAATCGATATAAATTTGGAATTACATTATCTCCCAAGCTTTGCTTTGTATAAGCAAAAGGGACAAAACCTGTTGGCTTTGCAACTTTACCAGAACTCTTCACCACTGGAGTACAACCATTCATTTCAAGTACTTTCCCTGTTCCAAAAGAAACTATTCTAGACAAACCAATAAATACATCTGCATCTTCCCCTACATAAGTTGGGTCTGATGGTGTAGAAATTTCTTTATCTAAAATTACTGTTGTTTCATTACCATTATGTGCTATATGTTCAAACTCTCCATTAATATCTACTGTATGCTCAGAATTCGCATTAAAAACACGTACACCTGTAGCCGTAATAGTAGCTGCTCCAACACCTGTTACAACACCTGCTAAGAATTCTGTTTCTATTTCTTCAACTCCACCAATTGAATTATCAATATTAAGATTAACTGTTTCATCAGTAGACATTGAAACCGTATAACTAGCTCCTTTTCCTAAGGTTGCAAAACTGTTGTCTCCTGGTGGATCATGTAATACATATCCCACTTGAGGGTTTATCAACGTAAAATCAGAATTCTCTTGACTGGCACCTGTAATAATTACTTTTTGAGTAAATGAAGCATTTCTATCATTAAGTTTAGCAGATATTAAAAAGCTTCTTGTATGATCCCCTACATAATTAGGTTGAGAAGTTTTCGCAAAAAAGTTTTTAATACTAGCACGTTTATTAATAACTAAGTTTTTATTTGAAAAAAGAGCATCTCCTCCTAAAGTAACTATTGCATCTTCTACTAAGCATTTATTAGCACCATAGCTCTCAAAAACTTTAACTACCATTTTAAATGGATCGCTACTCTTCAAAATATACTTTCCGTCACAACTTGGTTCTATTTTATCTCCTGCATATTTTTCAGCCAATTTAGGTGTTAAAGCTACTCCTGCCACATCTTTAACTTTATACATTTCAAGTTCGATTTGAAGCTCATTTCTATATTGAAAGTCATATACTACATTACCACGTCGCAAATCGATTACCGGGCTTAGTAATTTCCTATTATTTGACCCTTCATTTGTAATCTCAACTCTATACCTCCCAGGTAGCAGATCATTTACAGTAAAAATAGTATTATCACTATTAAAGTTAGCACTACTAATTGTTTTTTCAAATTTAGGATGCTCTACATCTGTACGTATAACTTTACCTGTCCATGCACCAACATTATTGTTACATGGAACTACAATGGTACCAATAAAGCTATGCCTAGTTATATTCTCAAAATTCACATTTTGTAAAGGTTCCTCTATTACTACTTCATAACTATTTCCTTTGGGGTTTAATCTTGTATTCGATGCTTTATAAGCATAAATTACTTCTCTCGAATATTGTTTAATATTGTTATTATCGAAACGACAATTACCATTTAATTGTAAATAGTTATTATTCTCATTTTTTTCAACCATATTAACAGCTCTAGTACTGTATTTTTGATTAAAAGTGTAAGACAATTCTAATAAATTAACGTCATTATTTATTATTTTACCATCTTTAACCTTTGCGACATCTGTTTGAGAAAGTGCTCCCTTTCGATACTCTAACAAATCTAATTTTGCTCTAGAAAAGTTAACATTTTTACCTAGTTTGGTATCTTTCCCTAAAATTACTACATCATTCGTGTTAAAAGAATTTAATGCCGTTGTTTTCTTAGTTGTATCTAAAAATAAACTTAATGTATTCGATTCACTATCAAAAGTTATCGCCCAAAAAACAAATTGACCTTTTAAGCTACTTTTTATTGTTTCAGATAACTTTTCTTGCTCCTGAATATAAATTTTTAAAACATTGTTGTTCACTAATTTAAAACTTAAGTCTCCCCAATCTAGAATAGTTTGAATGGCAGGTATTTCGTCTTTATCCCCTAGTTTTACATGAGGATTTACAAATCCTGACCAAGTAAAACTTTTTCCGTCATTAGTAACAAAACTTTTTGACTCTGCATATCCAGTTTTTCCGTCAAAACCTAAGCTCCCTTCATTTAAACGATCTTCATTTTTTAAATTTGGTCTAGGATTAGGCGTAATGATATGTTTTCCAGGAGCAGCTTTAATAGCATAGGTCCCTGTATTATCTGTAGTAACTTTAGAATCCTCATTACTTTGAATTGGCTTCCCATCAATGAATAATGAAGTCCCTTGAATTACAGGAAACTTATTTTCACCTCCTAAATTATACTCTATAACTCCAGTAATCGGTAAACTTGAAACATCTGTGAAGTTTACATTGGTTACTTCTGCTCCATTTAATCTCCTAGGTACTCCTACTTGTTTTGTTTTTGGCAAAAACTCAAATCGAGGTTTTGTTGGTTCAATGGTATATTCAAATTTATTATCATTATTAGTTATTCCCTGAATCCCTGTACTTAATGATGTAAATTCATAATTACCTGTTTCATTGGTAAAAGTAGCATAGCTTATTTTAGGCTGCTCATTCGCAGTTAAATGTTTTAAAACACCTTTACTTTCAGCAATGTATTCTCCCTTTTTCCTTGAAGAAAAATTATATACTTTATGAGGATCATTAAAGTCAAAACGGTAATAGGCAAATAAATTAGTTTCATTACCTCCTACAATATGCTTTGCATAATTCGCTACCTCTACTGATGTTTTTGCTACATTCCAAAAACGTACCTCATCTAAATAATACCCAGTTTTGGTAGCTGCACTTAAACAAAAAGAATTTGTTCCTCTTAAATCAATATTGAACAAATTTGAAGTGCTAGCATTTTCTATTAAATTTCCATCTTCAAACAACATTCCTCCTTTTGCTCCAAAAGTAAAGACATAATGATGCCATTGCGTATCAGAAGCTCTTATTCCTTTTACATATTCTTTACCAGCCAACTTTACAACAATAGTATTCTTAGCCATTTCTAATTCGGCATTCCCTATTTTTAGAATTTTGTTAGTTTCCGTACCTATTACTGGTGTTTTATACCAAAATTCAAAAGTGGCCCCTCCAGTAGCTTTTCTAAAAGCCTCTATATTTCTAATAAAAATAGGTACTGCATCTTTTTCTATATGTAAAGCCCCTCCCGGATTTACAGTTGCTTTTGCTTCTACTTTTGCAAACTTTGTTGCTACTTTAGAAGAGGTTTCAATGGTACCGTTTACCTTACCATTTGGTAAAACAAAACCATCATCTTTACCTACTAAGGCATCTGCACCTTGTTTTTTTGCTTGAATGGTATACTCATATAGCTCATTGGGTAGTACTCCTCTATCGACATATATTATTTCTTCTGAAGGATCCTTATCAACTACATTACGCTCTGTATGAATTACCGTACTGGTTGTACCTGCACGAATATTTCTACGTAACACTTGGTATTCATCCATATCTTTTGCATGTAACCAACTTACAACAATCCCATTCGCACCAGACAATAAGGTATGACTACTACCATCTCCATTACTTGCCTTTACAATAATTTTATTAAGGCTTAAAATAGGATGTTTAAGTTTTGAGCTAACTGTAGCTACTCCAGTATTTTTATATTCACTTACAAAAGAGGCTTCTTTTACTAAATTATCATTTGGAAAATGTTCATATAATAAATTCTTCCAAGAAGTGGTTACCATCACTTTTCCTCCAAAAACATCTTCATTAGAAACTATATCGTTTGTATACAATGTTTGTAATCCATTGTTTTTTAACTCCGATAATCTATTCTTACTCTCTTGATAAAAACTTCGGTATTGCTCTAATTGAATTTGTTTTTTACTTTTTTTTGCTGACCAAGCCCTGTATTCCGCTAAAAACAAGTCTGTTTTTGCATCACTTATCAAGTACAAATCCTCAATATTGAAATTAGAGTTTTGTATAAATAATTTTTCTTGACCATCAATATACCCTCTAACTTCATTCGCATTGGCATCAAAGGTAATTGCAAAATGATGCCAGCTATTTTTAAACAACTGTTCACTTAATAACAAACTACTTTTTATTTCTTTACCTCCAGTAGTTAAAGATATTTGATTTAAAGTAACGTCTAAAGAAAATTTCTCGTTTCCACTTTCAAAGTTAGTCAAACCCCAATTTACTAGTGCGCTACTTATACTACCTTCTGTATTGTGCTTTGCCCAAAACTCAACCGTTGCCTGCTTATTACTTCCTGCTTGTAATAACTTTTTAATATTGGTTTGCGGCGTAAATATTCGTTCATATTTCCCATGACTTTGTACATGCAATACTGATAGCATATCCTGCGCTTGCAATAGTACAAAAGGGCTCCATAAAGTTAGTAGTACTAAAACTAATAACTTATACCTATGTGTGATTATATTCATTTGCTTATTTTTAAATTAAAGTGAGTTTTTAAGTTTTTGAATAACTATAATTTGTTTATCAGATATTTTCTCACCACTGGCAACTCCCTCTCCACTTATTGGAGTAAGAGTTCCTTTTGTATCTTCAATTCTTTGTAGTTTAAAAACACCATTATTAAGTGTCAAAACTCCACTTGTTGTATTCTCTAATGGTCCTTGAAAGTAAACTTGCTCATTTGCACCTGCATAATTTAAATACCATCGATAGAAATAATCTTTTGATTTATTTTTATCCGTGTAATAATTTCCTAATTCTAATTTAGTTCCTGTATAATCCATTTTTAAGAAACTCTTCTTATCTTTTGCAGAAACAATTAAAACTTCACCGTTTTTAAATGCTGGGTGCGGCATTACCAAAAAAGCTTCTAAGTATCCTGTTTTTAAGTTAAATTCTCCAGGTGTTACCTCTTTTGCTACAAAAGAACCGTCTTTTACATTGGCTGTTAACGCATAGCTTTTTCCATTCTCTTGTTTTTTACTTAAAAATCGAAATAATGTAATATCATCTTGTGCTTTTACTACAAACCCGAGTAATAAAAACAGCATTGTTATACTAATTTTTTTCATTTACTGTTGGTTTTTATTTGCAGTTGGTTTTGCTTGTAGTTCGTTTATTAATTGTTGTTGCTGTATAGTATAGAGGGTTAGTTCTTCTACCTTTTCGACTAATTTCAAGGTAAGCTCTTTTAAATCCATCCCTTCTTTTACCACTTCTTTCTCAGATTTCATATTTGGTAAATGTTGGTGTTTTTTAATAAAAGATGCTACTTCTTCTAAAGACATTAACTTATAGTCGTTAGCAAATACATAATCTGGGAAAGATCCAACTCTTAAGGTAACTTTATTCGCTACAATATCTTCTGCTGCAATATTTTTAGACCTTATATTATTCGTTGAAATATCATTTTTTGTTACGAGCTTGGTACTAATAGTTACATCATCTTTTCCTGCTGATAAAACCTCTCTTTTTTCATTACCATACAACACCTTGAATTTATCAACTACTGAATTGTTGTTAATATCAACATTTACCACAAATCCTCCGTCATTTCTTGATTCAAAGTTTCTCGAAAGTAATTGAGTTTTACTTATTCCTACATCTAATATTTTGGTTCCAGCGGTACCATATAAAACTTTAAATGTATCAACATTTGGATCATTACTGTTTCTATCTATATGAGCAATGAATGAAGCTGAACTTTTTGAAGTAAAACTACCTATATTAAAATCTACAGAACCAGATGTTACTTTATATCCATTTTTAAAATCAACCTCTTGACCAAATTTTGCTGTCTTCTTGAAATAAGGCATTTCGTTAAATGTAGTTGCCTTTCGAAAAGTAACTTTTTCATTAAAATAACTATCTATTCTAAATTGTAACCAATCACGAGTAAAACCAGCAGCTTCTTTTCCCGAAACTAAAAAACGCATAAATTCGAGTCCTCCTTTTTGATCCGTATCAGCTTCTATACTAATTGATCTTTGGCTATCAAGTACATATTGAGCATTTATTGTTGTTAAACTAGTGGCTAAAAAAGCTCCTATTAATAAAATTGATTTTTTCATTACTTATTAATTTTTAATATTTATAATTGTTTTTATTGAGTTGTTTAGATTAAAAGCATTTCTACTTTAAGTGCTTTATGTGTCTATTTATTTCTTTATGTGTCTAAGGATCAAAAAACGAGGATCTACTTATTCTTCTTTTTAATTTCCCAATAAAAACGTGGTACAGAGATCTATTTATCATACCTTGTTAGAATTAAATTTAAGTGACTATTTTCTTAATATTTTTAAGCTATTTTATCGACTTATTGGTGGCTTAGAGTCCAATTCTATTAATCTAAACCTTATTTATTTTTTACTATTAGAGTTCAATCAATTGTTTTAATAAAAAACAGGAGACCTTCTGCTTCTTTACCCATAAGTAAAGAAGCTTCAATACTTCCTTTTTCCAATTCAATAGAATCAGATTTCATGAAGTACTATTTCAATAAGTCTTTTTGATTTTTATACAAACAGTGATGACTATTTTTTGATAATCATATGCGAAGTATACCGATACAAATTCCATATCGAGCTAACATATTTGGTGGTTGTAATTGTTTACAAATGGTATTAGAAACAGGACTAATACAAAGTAATAAAATGTACTTTAAGTAATTCATTTTTCGAGGGATTGTTTAATAGTAAGACAGTAAAACTCCTACTTACCCCACTGTAAAACAAGACCATAAAGTCCTAAAATCTGAATACGAGACCTTGTGAAAAACAACATCTCTGTAACAAAGTCTTAATTCAGTTTTTAGGACTCACTCCTCTAATAGCATTCCCTAACATTTTAAACATTTATACTAATTTTTAGTATAAAAAAAGAAAATTAACTTGTTTAAAATTAATTTACAAACTAGTTACATTTACATCC
>JBELFC010000152.1:0-7509 GCA_042093175.1 Tenacibaculum sp.
AACCCGCGACCCCCACCTTGGCAAGGTGATGCTCTACCCCTGAGCTACTTTCGCGTAGTCAAAAATTATTTTAAAGAACGTGCATTACTCTGAATGCGGGTGCAAATATAACACCCTTTTTTGAATTACAAAAAAAGATTTTAATTTTTTTTAATTAATTTTAAAAAGTATGGTCGTTCTACAAGAAAGAAATATCTTTGCAGAAATTTTTAAATAACAAGGTGAGTACTGTTTCAACAATACAAGATAAAACATCTATTAAGGTATTATTTTCTGATTTTAAACAGATTACTAAAGTAGGCTTATCTGTAAGTGTAGTTTTTACTTCAATTACAGGGTATCTATTAGGTGCTGATGAAATTAATTATACTACTATATTACTTTTAGCAATCGGAGGTTTTTTTATGGTAGGAGCATCTAATGCTTTTAATCAGGTAATAGAAAAAGATATAGATGCGTTAATGCAACGAACAAAAAATCGTCCATTACCTTCCAAAAGAATGTCTGTAACAACAGCAATGGTTATTGCAATATTGTTTACAATTGCTGGGATTGCAATTTTATATGCAATAAACCCTAAATGTGCTTTATTTGGAGCGGTATCTATTTTTTTATATACAAGTGCTTATACTCCATTAAAAGCAATTACTCCTTTAGCTGTTTTTGTTGGTGCTATTCCAGGAGCAATTCCATTCATGTTAGGTTGGGTTGCTGCAACGGGACAGTTTGGTATCGAAGCAGGCTTTTTATTTATGATTCAGTTTTTTTGGCAATTCCCTCATTTTTGGGCAATAGGTTGGTTGCAATTTGAAGAGTATAATAAAGCAGGTTTGCATATGTTGCCAATGGATAAAAAAGACAAAGGCGCAGTAGTTCAGATAATTTTTTACACTTGTGTAATGATTTTAATGTCTATAGCTCCTGTATTAAAAGTAACAGGGAACTTTTATATATATCCACTTACTGCTGTTATAATTTTACTTTTAGGTACCTTAATGTTATTTTATGGTATTAAATTATATAAGTCAGAAGAGAATACTGATGCAAGAAAATTAATGTTGGCAAGTGTTTTTTATATTACAATTGTGCCAATAATATATGTAGTAGATAAATTTTTACATTAATGAGTGAACAAACACAAACATTACAAGAAGAATTAAAAACAGCTAAAAGAAAATCTGCAAAACCAATGTTGTGGATTTCCATGATAAGTATGGTTATGTTTTTTGCTGGGTTAACAAGTGCTTATGTGGTTAGTATGAATCGTGAAGATTGGGTTACTTTTGATTTACCTCAAGCGTTTTATATAAGTACTATTTTAATTATTTTAAGTAGTATTACGCTGTTTTTATCACATAAAACTCTTAAAAAAGACAATTTAAAAGCCTCTTTCATGCTTTTATTGGTAACATTTATACTTGGTTTAGGTTTTATTTGGTATCAATATGTAGGTTTTAATCAATTAAAAGAAGTAGGATTATATTTTACTGGACCAGAAAGTACAGTTTCTACATCTTTTATTATAGGAATTACATTTATGCACGTATTGCACCTAATAGCAGGGGTTGTCGTGTTATTAGTCGTTATTTATAATCATTTTAAAAAGAAGTATTCATCTACTGATATGCTTGGGTTTGAACTAGGTGCAATCTTTTGGCACTTTGTAGATGTTTTGTGGATTTATCTATTTTTCTTTTTCTATTTTATTAAATGATGAGAAATGCTTAATTTTGGCGCACTGTTTTAACAAAAATTAACTAAATAGTATTTATGGAAGCAAATATTGCTGTAAATTCTGACAAAAAAGAAACCTGGAGCGGAGGTGGCGAAAAGCCATTTGGAGCTAGTTATGGTAAAATGATGATGTGGTTTTTCATCGTGTCTGATGCATTAACCTTTACTGGGTTTTTAGCTGCGTACGGTTTAACACGTTTTAAATTTATTGACTCTTGGCCAATTGCCGATGAAGTTTTTACACACTTTCCTGGGTTACATGGGGTACATGCACCAATGTATTATGTAGCTTTAATGACCTTTATTTTAATTATATCATCAGTAACGATGGTATTAGCAGTTGATGCTGGTCATCAAATGAAAAAGAAAAAGGTAGCTTGGTATATGTTTGCAACTATAATTTTTGGAATTATTTTTGTTGGATCACAGGCATGGGAATGGAAAAACTTTATTAACGGTTCTTATGGAGCTGTTAAAACTACTGATAACCATATTTTACAGTTTGTAAAAGATGGTCATCAAATAGCTTTAGCAGATTTTGTACATAATGACAGGAAAGATGGTAGGGTTCAGCATGCAAAAGAAAATGGATTATGGTTTGAAAAAGAAGGAACAATTTCTGAATATTCTGTAGCACAAGTACAGGAAGCGTTTAAGAATAACCCTTCTTTATTAATAAGAACTGAAAAGATTAATCTTGAAACAAAACAAAAAATCATTTTATCTAGAGAAGAAAGTTTAGCTCAATTAGCAAAAGCTAATATGGTAGTTGAAGGAGCTAATCTACATGTAAACGAATATGGGAATCCTATTTTTGCAGACTTCTTTTTCTTTATTACAGGTTTTCACGGGTTTCACGTAGTTTCAGGGATATTAATTAATATTATTATTTTCTTTAATGTAGTATTAGGTACTTATGAAAGAAGAGGACACTATGAAATGGTTGAAAAAGTAGGTTTATATTGGCACTTTGTAGATTTAGTATGGGTATTCGTATTCACATTCTTCTACTTAGTATAATTTTAAAGTATTAAAAAAATGGCAGGTCACGCACACGAATCAAATACAAAAAGAATTTGGATTGTTTTAGCAATCTTAACTATAGTAACAACAGTAGAAGTAGCTTTTGGTATTATTAAGCCAGATGCTTTACATTTACATGGTATAGGAACAAGTTGGTTAAATTGGATGTTTATCATTTTAACAATTGTAAAAGCATATTATATTGCATGGGCATTTATGCACTTAGAAGGTGAAAAAACATGGTTTAGACGATCTATAGTTTGGACAGCTACCTTTCTAATATGCTACCTTATAGCGTTAATATTAATTGAAGGAGGCTATTTATACGATACATTAGCACCATTAGTAAAATGGTAATTTTATAAAATTTAAAAAGAGGTGGTGTTTAACCACCTTTTTTTATCTCTAATAAGAACGAACTGTTATGAGTAAAAAACAAAAGTTTATAGTATTGTTTGCACTTTTTATAGTGCCTTTATTATTTTATATATTCTTGTCACTTGGTATTAATAACTTTGCTAAACTACCAGTTTTAACAAAAAATGTAACTGATATATCTGCTATTACTAAAAAAGCTACATTTGATAGGAAAATATCAATTGTTACTTTTTTAGGTAGTGATATTCAATTAGCAAAAGGAGAATTATTTAATTTAACTGAGAAAATATACAAACCATTTTATGGGTTTAAAGATTTTCAAATGATTGTTGTTGCTTTAAAAGGTACAGAACAAAAGGTTGAAAAACTTAAAAAAGAAATTGGAGCTTTTACAAATATGATGAAGTGGAATTTTATTTTTGCCAATGAGGTTGAAATAAAAGTATTATATGAGAGCTTTAAAACAAACCAATCATTAGATTCTAATGTGCATACCTCCAAAGCATTTATTATAGATAAAGATGTATGTTTAAGAGGGAGAAATGATGATAAAGATGCTGCAGGAGGAAAATTGTTTGGTTACAATATGAAGTCTGTTAGTGAGTTGAATAATAAAATGAAAGATGATGTTAAAGTTGTTTTAGCTGAGTATCGTTTAGCTCTTAAAAAAAACAATGCCGATAGAGAAATTTAATAATTTAAAAATGAAAAAAAAGGATTATTCATATATAGGAATTTCGTTTATTATATTACTTTTTGGAATTTATGCAGTTCCAAAGATTGTAAAACATTTTCAAACTGCAGATTTGCATAAATTTAATAAAGTTCCATCTTTTGAATTTATAAATCAAGAAAAAAAGACCATAACAAATAATGATTTCAAAGGAAAAGTTTATGTAGTAGAATTTTTCTTTGCTACTTGTCCAACTATTTGTCCAATTATGAATAGAAGAATGGTTGATATACAAAATGAATTCATGGGGAATCCTAATTTTGGGATAGCTTCATTTTCTATTACACCAGAAATAGATACTCCTAGAAAATTAAAAGATTATGCTGCAATACACGGTATTAATCATAAAAATTGGCATTTGTTAACAGGTAAAGATGAAAGTGTTGTATATGATTTATCCAATGAAGGGTTTAAATTATTTGTTGGAAAAGGTGAAGATAGTCATGGTGGCTTTGAACACTCTGGGTTATTTGCCTTAGTTGATAAAGACGGATATATTCGTTCAAGATACGATGAGCATGGAAATCCAATTATGTACTACAGAGCTCTAGATGAGCATAGTTTTTCAAATCAAATACAAGAATTAAAACAAGATATTAAGTTATTATTAAATGAGTAAGATTAATAATTCAGAAGAGAAAAAATACAAAAGGTTTATTACTATTGTATCAGTAGTAATTCCTTTAGCTGTTGCAGCTTTATTTGGAATCAAAATCCCTAATGTAGAACCCTTATCATTTTTACCTCCAATATATGCAAGTATAAACGGTATTACTGCTGTATTATTAGTAGCTTCAATAGTTGCAATTAAAAAAGGGAATAAAAAGTTGCACGAACAATTAAATACAACTGCAATCATTTGTTCTGCACTTTTCCTAGTAATGTATGTAGCTTATCATATGACATCTAATTCTACTAATTTTGGAGGAGAAGGAGTTATTAAATACGTGTATTTGTTTATTTTAATAACGCACATACTACTATCAATAGTTATTATACCTTTTGTATTAATAACATTTATGAGAGCTAGATTAGGAAATTTTCCTGAACATAAAAAAATTGCAAAAATTACATTTCCATTATGGTTATATGTTGCAATAACTGGAGTAATAGTGTATTTAATGATTTCACCTTATTATGTATAAAAAGAAATTAATTTTATTTTTAGTAATTATTTTTACAGGAAAGAAGTCATTTTCGCAATGTGCTATGTGTAAAGCAGTTGTTGAAGGTGGTGATGTAAGTATGGCTGAAGGTGTTAATAATGGTATTACCTATTTAATGGTGTTTCCTTATATCTTAGTTGGGGTATTATTCTATTTTATTTATAGACATAGAAAAAAAAATAAAAATTAACACTTCAATAAGATTATTTTCTTGTAACATATTTTAATTTTAGTCGTCATATACGAGGAAGCTTTAAAAAATACTGTTCATAATCAAACATGTTGTGTTCGTTTTTTTTAGTTTTTTTTAATTAATTAAACTGTATGTGTCTGCTATCCAGGTATTTGCTTTTTGTTAATTAATTGGAGTACCAATTGAATATAACTAATTGAACATAAAAAATAAACGTCTTGAAAACTAAAATTGTATTATTAATTACTTTATTATCAGCATTGGGAGGTTACTCTCAAAAGAAATGGACACTTAAAGAGTGTGTTAATTATGCATTAGAAAACAACATTACGATTAAGCAAAATAAATTAAATGTAAAACTTGCTGAAAAAGATGTTGACATTGCTAAAGGTAATTTTTTACCAGATTTAAATGGATCTTCTAGAGGAACATTTTCATCAGGTCTTTCACAAGATAGAAATGGTGTACTTCAGAATACTCAAAATTTTAATTCATCATTTTCTTTATCAAGTGGAGGTACAATTTTTAACGGATTTAGAAATATTAATTCTAAAAAACAAGCTGTACTAGGTGTTAAAGGAAATGAATTAGATTTAGCCAAAATTGAAAATGACATTTCATTAAATGTTGTAAATACGTATTTAAATGTACTATTTGCAAAAGAAAATTTAGCAGTGGCGGTTGTTCAAGCAGAAATTAGTAAAAAACAAATTGCAAGGGCAAAGGCTCAATTTGAAGCAGGTGCAATACCAAAAGGTGATTTGTTAAATGTACAATCAACTGCATCGAATGATGCGCAAAACGTTGTTTTACAAGAAAACACATTGAATTTAGCATTGCTTAGACTTGCTCAGTTACTTCAAATATCAACGGATAACTTTGATGTTGAAAAAATTAATATTGACTCACCATCTCTTAGCTTGTTATATAACTCTTCAAATGCAGTTTACCAAAAGGCATTGACTAACAGACCAGAAATTGAAAGAGCGAAGTTAAACGTTGAAAATTCTTTAATTAGTTTACAAATAGCTAAGGGGGCTTACTTACCAAACTTGACTTATTCATTAGGGGTTAGTAGTTCATTCTTTCACCAGTTTAATAATTTAATTCGTCCTAATGATTACTTTATAAGACAGATAAACGATAGAATTAGTTATAGCGCTGGTTTATCACTTAATATTCCAATATTTAATCGTTTTCAAACAAAAAATAGAGTAGCTAAATCTATTATTAATAAAGATATTTCAGAAATAGCATTAGAAAGTCAAAAGTTACAGTTGCAACAAGAGATAGAGAAATCTTATTTAGATGCTAAAGCAGCAGCAAAAACATATGAAGCAGCTAATATATCTTTAGAAGCACAAAATGAGGCTTTTAAAAATGCACAAGTAAGTTACGATTATGGTTCTATGACACAGTTTGATTTTGATCAAGTAAGAAATAGATTAGTAAATGCTGAAGGAGCAATGATAAGAGCTAAGTACGATTATGTATTTAAAACAAAAGTGTTAAAATTTTATTTTGGAGAATCAATTCTAGATTAATATCAGGGGATAATTTATTATTGATATAGAACCTTACCAATTTGGTAAGGTTTTTCATTATAATGTATCTTTGTTGAAAATATTTTTTTATCGTGTCAATAATCTTAAACATAGAAACAGCAACAAAAAATTGCTCAGTTAGTATAGCAAAAAATGGAGATGTTTTAGCAAGTAAAGAATTAAATAATGGAAATTATTCTCATGCTGAAAAATTACACCCCTTTATTCAAGATGTTTTAAAAGAAGCTGCTGTAAGTATAGGAGAAATAGATGCGGTAGCTGTTAGTAAAGGACCAGGGTCATATACTGGACTAAGAATTGGAGTTTCTGCAACAAAAGGATTATGTTTTTCTTTTGATGTGCCACTTATAGCAATAGATACATTAAAATCTCTCTCTATGAATATTAAAATAGAAGAAGGCTTTATTGTACCCATGATTGATGCAAGAAGAATGGAGGTTTACTCTGCAGTTTATGATTTAAATTATAATCAAGTACGTGAAATAAGGGCTGAAATTATTGATGAAAATTCATTCGAAGAATTGTTAACAGATAATAAAGTTTATTTTTTAGGAGACGGTTCAGAAAAATGTAAAAATATCATAACTCATAAAAATGCAGTTTTTATTGATGAAAAGTTCCCTTCAGCAAAAGAAATGGCGCTATTGAGTTTTGAAAAGCATAAAAAAAACGACATCGAAGATGTCGCTTATTTTGAACCTTTTTATTTAAAAGATT
>JBELFC010000153.1:0-7506 GCA_042093175.1 Tenacibaculum sp.
TCCCTAAGAAATCAATTAGAGAAGGTGCATTAGCCCCAACATTGCCCAATGGTTATATTATGTACTCTCAAGTAACAATTGATGTACTTAATAAAGTATGTAAAGAGGAAGGATTTAATGTTGATATTCCATGGAATGAGTTAACTAAAAATCAGCAAGATGTTATTTTGTACGGAAGTACTAAAATAAAAGTACCATTTGGAAAGCATAGTCTTGAGTCTCGTTTAAAATGGACAGGTATCAAGGCTAAACCACGCGAGGTAGGATATTACAAAGGAATGATACCGATCATGTCGGATATTTTAAAAAGAGATAGGAATGCTAATATTCTTAAATATGTACATGCAGTTACTTGTGAAGACTGTAATGGTAATAGATTAAATAAAACGGCTTTAAATGTATATGTTCATGGAAAGTCAATAGCAGAAATTGTTACTTTAGAATTGACTGAGCTTAAATCATGGATAAAGACTAATTCCTGGGGTGATATAGCTACTGAAATTATAAAAAAAATTGAATCTCAAGTTAGTTTGTTAGAAGATTTAGGATTGGGACATTTAACTATTGATCGTTCGTCATTTTTTCTTCGTTCAAGTGAAATTCAACGTATTCGAGTAGCAAATCAAATTTTAACACCTTTGAGCAATGTTCTTTATATTTTTGATGAACCTTCAATTGGGTTACACAAAGAAGAAAATGAAAGGTTAATTTACCATTTTAAACAATTGGTAAAAAAAGGAAATACAGTTATTGTAGTAGAACATAATTTAAATACAATTACAAGTGCTGATCATATTATAGAAATTGGACCCAAAGCAGGAATTAATGGTGGTGAACTTGTTTTTAATGGCTCATTTTTAGATTTTATAAAACAGAAAACATTAAAAGATGTTAGCCCAACATTCAGAGCTATAAATAAGAATTATTTACAGGTAGATTCAAAGAAAAAAACTAGAACAGATTTTATGCATCTTATGGGGTGTTATGAAAGAAATTTAAAGCATATAAATGTTACGTTTCAATTGGGGAAATTGAATGTTGTTAGTGGTAAGTCGGGTTCAGGAAAAGCTAGTTTAGTAAAAGAAACTTTAATCAAAGTTATTGAAGGGAAGCTAGGGAATAAAAGTCAAAAATTGCCAAAATTAGAAAGTTATAAAAATATTGATAGTATTGATAAACTAGTTTATATTGATCATACTCCAATAGGCAAAACACCAAGAAGTAATCCAGCTACTTATTTAGGACTCTCTGATCATATTCGTGATATCTATGCAAAGCAGCCTGAATCAAAATTATTAGGATTTACCAAATCTCGTTTTTCATTTAATAACAAAGGGGGAAGGTGTGAAGTTTGTCAAGGTGCAGGAAAAACGCAAATAGGTATGCATTTTTTAGGTACTATTGATTTAATATGTGGTACCTGTAATGGTGATCGATTTAATAAAGAAACACTTCAAGTAATATATAATGGATTATCAATTGCCGATATTTATAGGTTATCGGTTAACGATGCTTTAAAATTTTTTGAAGGCCATAAAAAGATAACTCAAGGACTTGAAACACTAAAAGAAATTGGGCTTGGATATTTAACTTTAGGACATTCATCAACAACTCTTTCTGGAGGAGAGGCTCAGCGTATTAAAATTGCAAATCAATTACAGAAAAAAGATACAGGTAATACATTATATGTTATAATTGAGCCAAGTATTGGTTTACATCAAGATGATATTGAATCACTTCTTAATTTATTTAAAGCTATTCAAATTAAGGGTAATACCATAGTTTGTATTGAACAAGATCAAACAATTATAAGTGCTAGTGATTGGCATATTGAATTAGGACCTATTGGAGGTGTTAATGGTGGGAATATTCTTCATCAAGGTATTCCAAATCGTAATGAGGAATCACGTTATAATACAATCAATAATCAAATAGAAAAAACGGTTATTTCTAATGATATAGTGTTGAAAGGTGTAACAACTAACGGACTTAAAAATATAGATGTTCGTATTCCTAAAAATCAGTTAACTGTTGTAACTGGAGTTTCTGGAAGTGGAAAGTCATCTTTGGTATATGATACATTATTTGCTGAATCAAATGCCCGATTTACGGAATCATTGTCTACATATAATAGAAGTTTTTTAAAACAAAACAGTAATGCTGAGTTGGAATTTTTTTCAGGCTTAGGTCCAGCAATTGGAGTAAATAGAAGAGGGGTAGCTACTACAAAGAGATCTATTGTTGGAACATTGTCAGGTATTTATGACGCTTTTAGGTTATTGTATTCTAGAATAGCTCAGTATGAAAATAAAATATTTACAGCTCAACACTTTTCTTTTAATCATCATTTAGGAGCGTGTCAAAGTTGTGAAGGAATTGGTATGAAACTGAAATGTAATCCAGACGAAATAATTGTTTTTCCTGAAAAATCAATATTTGAAGGAGCAATTTCTACCAATAAAGCTATAGCTTATTATTCAGATGTAAATGGTCAGTTTATGGCAATTCTTAATGAAGTTGCCAAACAAAATAAATGGAATTTACAACTTCCTTGGGAAGATTTGGATCCTGAGATTAAGAATGTAATTCTTTACGGAACTGGGAAAGAGGAGTGGAGTCTTACTTGGAATTTTAAAACTAAATCAAGATCAGGAACGCAAGAATTAAATGCTAAATGGTTAGGGCTATGTAATTATATTGATAGTGAATACCAAAGAAAAATTCATAATAAAAACAAGAAAAATTTAGAAGATTTATTACATGAGGTTGAATGTTATACATGTAAAGGAAGTCGGTTAAAAAATGAATTATTGGATATTAAATTCCTAGATAAAAATATTTATGAAATTTCAAAACAGAGCATTGTATCTTGTTATGAGTTGATTGAAAGTATACCTTCTAATCTTGATAAGGTTATACTGGAAATTAGTAAAGTAGTTTTACCAACTGTAAAAGAATCGTTAAGAACTGTTATAGATTTAGGATTGGGGTATTTAAGTTTAGATAGAGCGGTAACAACACTTTCAGGAGGAGAACGTCAACGTATTGCTTTAGCAGGTCAATTATCAAGTCATTTATATGGAGTAACTTATGTGTTGGATGAACCAACAATAGGATTAGATGATAAGCAAGTTACAGTTTTATCAAACGTATTAAAAAAAATTGTAGCCAATGGAAATACTGTTGTAGTTGTTGAACATGATATTTCATTCATTAAAAAAGCTGATTATATTATAGAAATGGGACCAGGAGCAGGTAGCTTTGGAGGTGAAATAATATATCAAGGAAAGGTTGATGGTATTAATAAAGCAAAGCAATCAATTACTAGAAGGTTATTTGAGTTAGATGAAAATATTATAGAAAAAGTATTTAATGAAAAAGGTAAGCCTTTTGAAATAAAAGGAGCTTTTGCTAATAATCTTAAAAAAATAGATGTAAAATTTTATTCAGGACAGGTAATAGCACTTACTGGTGTTTCTGGAAGTGGAAAATCTAGTCTAGTTAAAGAGGTATTATTTAACTCTTGGTTGAAAAAGAAACCAATTAATTGTTATTCGTTACATGGATTAAATCAATTTGAAGATGTATTATTAATTGATCAGGAAATTCTGGTGCAAAATAGATTAGGTACCCCAGTAGTATACACTGGGATAATTGACAGTTTAAAAAAGATATATTCAAGTACTGAGTTAGCTAAAAAGTATGGGCTAAAAAAAGCAGATTTTTCATATCAAAGTAAAAAAGGAAAATGTGTTACTTGCGCTGGACATGGAAAGGTAAAAACCAGTATGGATTTTATGAGTGATATATGGCTTTTATGCGATACTTGTAAAGGTTTACGTTACAATGATGCTATTCTAGCATGTAAGTATAAAGAGCATTCAATTGGTGAAGTGTTAAAAATGACTGTAGTTGAAGCAATCGATTTCTTTAAAACTGAAGAAATTATTTTGAAGCAATTACATATTTTGAAGAAAGTAGGAGTAGGGCATATAGTTTTAGGGCAATCTGGAAATACATTGTCAGGAGGAGAATCTCAACGATTAAAATTAGGAGTATCTATGATGCAAAAAAAGAAAGGAAAAACCTTATATCTTTTTGATGAGCCAAGTACTGGCCTTCATTATTTTGATAATTTACAATTAATAAGTGTTTTTCAATCGTTAATTAATAATGGAGATACAGTATTGTTTATTGAACATAATAAAACTTTAATTAATTCTGCGGATAAAGTAATTAAATTAGGTCCTGGTAGTGGAGATAAAGGAGGGATGGTGATCGATTAATATTTTTTTAAACTATTAGTATTTAAGTAAGTTATTAGCTTAATATAATGAGCTTCGTTCAATTTTCTCCATACGAGTGTATAAAATTTGTTCATTTACATGTAAAAGATTAATAAGGTTTAGTGCTGTAAATATGGCAAGTCCAATAGTTCCTTCTTCATCATTATTAAACTCAATTTGTAGCTCAACATTATTGGTGTGATCATCATTTGATACTCCATCAGGATCATTCCAAGTGCCTGTAACATTCATTTCTGTTACTGCCTTAAGAAAAGATAATGAGTCACTTTTACTTTTGGGTAACATGATTGTTAGTATTTCTTTCTGATTACGTTTTAAATCAACGTTAATAGTAATATCTCCATATAAAGATACATAAAGCATATCTTCAACTTTTTTAAGTAGCGTTTCTCCTTTTATTGACCTTTGCTGAACAGCTATAGAATTTAATCCCATTTTTGGAGGGTTTAATAGTAATCCAGATTCTTCTAAATTAGATCTATTGATTTTTTGATACTTACCTATAAATTCACTTAACATTTTACTGTCATAACCTATGCTTTTAATTCTAATTAGGCGTTTTTTAATGTTTTCAAAGTTGCTTTTTTGTTCATGTAAACTATGTTTTTCACATGTAAGAAAGATGATTTGATCAATAAGCCAATCTTTATCTTTTTTCTCTAATTCTAATCGAATTTTCGCTTCTAATTCTGGAAATATATCGTTTTGAGCCTTTTTTATAATATTATTTATACCATCCATTTGATCTATTTAGTTTTTTTAAGAGTTTATATTTTAACTTTGCGATACAGAAATTATAGAATGTTAATCACTAACTTGTTGAAATAATAGGTTTTATATGTGTCTAATTCTTTTAAATTCTGTAAGGGTTTATTAATAACAAACATGTGTATTGGTTAAGAGTTTAATAAGTAATTTTACTCGTTTCTTGTGTTTAGATATTCTTTTATTTCTTTTCTTAAATTCCCAATTTTTTTCTTTCTATTTTGAGAGGCACGGTATCTATCTGATTTACCAACTCCTATTTTCCATAAATAGCTTTTCAATAAATTCTTTTCTGTTTTTTTTAGTACTAAAGGTAATTTTATTCCAACTAAGTTATAAGTTTTATCATATTCAAAATTTGGGGCAATAAATTGATTTATCCTATGAAAGTAGTTAGGCATAAATTTATACTCACTATGCTCTTCGTTAAATTTTCTAGCTAATTCATAGTCGACTTCATATAGATTTATAATCTTACTTCTAAGACTATCACTTTTAATAGTTTCCAAACCTTTAGATTTTAAGGATTCATATCCAGATTTGTTTTGAACAACTATGCTCTCTCTGGAAAAAAGATAATAGAACATTACTAAAGAATCATTTTTAATAGTTTTTCCATCAATGATGTCACTAAAATAGTTTAAGCCTCTAAAGGCAATTTTGAAATATTGCTCATCATTTGCAATATCTAAGCTATCACGCTCTAAACCGTTATAAATTTCTTTAAGAATTTTATTTTCTGCAATATTATTTTTTCGTTCATCATTCCATCTGTCTAGCAAAAAGGCTAAAGTAACAGCTAAAAAAATAGAAAGGAATTCAAATAAATATTTATTCCATTTTTTGAATTTAATTCGACTTTTCAATTTCAAGATTTGTGTTTTTATATTAGTTGCGTTGTAATTGTTTTAATAATTCTTATTACCCTATGTTTAGATGTTTTGTATTCCAATCTAAAGATTTATTAAAAATCAATAATTTTAAATTTTCAAGTTTTTTTGATTTCTTTATATCTGGATTTTGTTTTTCCAAAACATTGATTAGTTTTTTCATTTCTTCTAATTTAAGTATTGTAAAGTGCTCATTCCATATAACTGCTGTCCCAAATTTTACAATTCCATCATCATGATTGTTCTCTATTGCTTTTTTTAAATTTTTCCAATCAGATTCTATTGTCATAAGATGACTTTTCTTTCTGTTATTAGACCAGAATAAGAATGTTATGTAAATCCCTATCAATATAATAAAGGTTAATAAAATAATAATATCTCCTCTCATAGTAGCTTTTTGTTTTTTTGAATATTTTTTCCAAAATAGTAAATTTAAGTATAAAAATATGTAGTTAAAAAAGAAAACGAGCAACTGTTTATTTTAATTACCCTTAATTCATTTCATTTTTTCCTCAATTCATTGCATGGCTATTTCAAAAACGACCTTCTCAAGATACTTTTGAAGTGTTATTAATTTTGAATTACTATTATTATGAAAACCATAGCAACATTTTTATTCATTTTTATTTGTTCAATTAGTTTTGGACAAACGTTTACAGGAAAGATAGTTGATAAAGAAAACTTACCTATTTCATTTGCGAATATTATATTAAAAAACAAAGCAGATAATTCACTTATTACAGGTGTGATTTCTAACGAAGTTGGAGAGTTTTCAATCACTTCAAAAAAGGAAAATGTGTATTTAGAAATTAGTTTTGTAGGCTTTATTACAAAAAGGATATACCCTACAAAATCGAGTATCGGAACAGTCGTTTTAGAGGAAGAAGGACAACAACTACAAGAAGTAGTAATAACTGCTCGTAAAAAACTTATTGAACAAAAAGTAGATAGATTGGTTTTTAATATAGAGAATACAGTGGCTGGAACAGGAGGAACTGCCCTTGATGCTTTAAAAACAACACCAAGTGTAAATGTAGATACTGATAAATTAGCTATTGTAGGTAAGGGAAATGTAAGAGTAATGGTAAATGATAGAATTATACAATTATCAGGAAGTGAACTAAATGCTTATTTGGGTACCATTGCGTCAGATGATATTAAAAATATTGAAGTAATTACAACACCTCCGTCGAAATATGATGCTGAAGGTAATAGTGGACTTATTAACATTGTTTTAAAAAAATCAAAAGAGAATAGCTGGAATAATCAATTAAGAACGTCTTATACGCAAGCAACATACGCTTTACTTAATGTTGGAAACACATTTAATTACAATAAAAATAAAGTAAGTTTAATTGCTTCTTTAAATGGAACTAAAGGACATACAGCGCAATTTAATCAATTTGATATTATTTACCCATCTGCTTCAACAGTATCAAATCTTGACATGAAAAATAAAGAAAATATAATATCAGGTAGGTTAGGTGTAGATTACAGTTTAACAGATAATGCTACTGTAGGTTTTTTGTATTCAGGCTCGTTTG
>JBELFC010000154.1:0-7493 GCA_042093175.1 Tenacibaculum sp.
TATATACATAGATTAAAGCTTTTAAGTAGGCTTAATTCCCCTTTACACTCTATTGATAAGTATAATTACTTTGTTTTTTAGTGTATACTAATTAAATATAATCTTTGTATAATACATCATACTCTGTATTAATTACAAATGTTAATTATAATTTCTTGCATCTTTCTTTTTTACAATTATAAACTCACATACCCCTTAAAAGAAAACTATTTTTAATCAAAAGTATAGTTTTTACTTATAATAGATCCTTAAATACTTGTTTTAGAGTTATTTACATGTATTTATTTAATTATTTAGTTTAATTGACGTGTAGTTATTTTACATTATTTTTTTAATTGTGTATTAAAATACAATTGTTTACATTTGTACATACAACCAATATTTTACAATTGTGAATTCAGAAGCATTTATAACTCGTTTGAAAATAATTTTAGAATACTATAATTTAACATCATCAACTTTTGCTGATACTATTGAGGTACAGAGATCAAGTATGTCACATTTAATGTCAGGAAGAAATAAACCTAGTCTCGACTTTGTTTTAAAAATCGTAGATAAGTTTCCAGATGTAGATTTATATTGGCTTTTGAATGGAGAAGGAAATTTCCCTAAAAAAAATGTTGACATTACTATTGAGCAAAAAAAAGAAGTTTTAGAAAAAAGTAAAAATACTACTCCTTCTCTATTTACTCATAGCGAACCAACAACTAAAGAAATTCCAAATACTCAATTCTCAGAGAATGCCAAGAAATTAATAAAAGTTGTCCTTTTATATAATGACGGAACATTTGAAGAGTTTAAGCAATAATTTTAAGTAAAGTACTGTTCTCATATATTTACTGATTAAGGATAATTGTGTAATAATTTTTAAATACTCTATTCTCAGAGAGTCAAAAATTCAATATAGCTTTCTTTTAATAATAGTACTCTTACATTACAATACTATTAGATTTATAATTTATTTGCATCAAATAAACTCTTGATTCAAAATATCAGTATTTTTGTATTGTTTACTTAACTCTATTTTATTATTACCTTTTTAATGAATAAATATATTTTAAATACTGATGTTCAGTCATTTATAAATAATAATTTAAAATCAAATATTGATAAATTACTTTTCAAAGGCAGCCCTTTTAAACAGGTAACTATTCAACAATTAGCCAATCAAATTATAGCAAAGCAAAAATCAGAAAAAAAACTGTCTACATGGTTCAATACTAATACTATATACTATCCAGCTAAATTAAGTATAGAACAAACATCCTCTGAAATTACCGCTGAATATAAAAGCTCTATAGTTAAAGGTAAAACCATAATTGATATAACAGGTGGATTTGGTGTTGATTCTTTTTATTTCTCAAAAAAAATTAATAAAGTAATTCATTGTGAAATCAATGAAGAATTATCTAAGATTGTTAACCATAATTACATTCAACTTGGCGTAAATAATGTGCATACCATACATAGTGATGGTATTGAATATTTAAAAGAAACGTCAGAAAAAATTGACTGCATTTATATTGATCCATCTCGAAGAAATGATGTAAAAGGAAAAGTGTTTTTATTAAAAGATTGTCTACCTAATGTTCCAGATAATCTTGATTTTTTATTCTCTAAATCTGATATAATTCTTATTAAAAATTCTCCTATACTAGATATTTCTGCTACAATAAATGAACTAAAATTTGTTAAAGAAATTCATATAATCGGAGTGAAAAACGAGGTAAAAGAACTTCTCTTTTTATTAGAAAAAAACTTCAACAAAAACATCGAAATAAAAACACATAACATACTGAAAAACAAAAACAAACAAGTCTTTAATTTTAGTTTTAATTCAAGTAACGAAGTTGTCTTTAATTTACCTTTAAACTTTCTATATGAGCCTAATTCAGCAGTCTTAAAATCTGGAGGATTTAATCAAATTTCAAGTTATTATAAATTAGATAAATTACATCAGCATTCTCATCTTTACACTTCTGAAATTTTAAAAGAAAATTTCCCAGGACGAACATTCTTAATTGAGAAGTTTTTTAAATACAATAAAAAAAGAATTCGAAAAGAAATTTTAGAAGAGCAAGCAAATATTACTATTCGAAATTTCCCAAAGACTGTAGCTCAATTACGAAAAGAAACTAAGTTAAAAGACGGGGGTGATATTTATTTATTTTTCACTACAAATTTTAACAATGAATCTATTGTTATTAAATGCAAAAAAATAAAATAATAATAACTTTTTCACGTTCCTATATTGATAAGTGTCTATATCGGACGTGTTTTTTTATTAGGGGAAAATAAAACATGTCAGAAAGCCTTGGTTTTTTAACCAAGGCTTTTCTTTTATATAAATACTTCCTTATTTGTATCTAATTCTATTGGATGTTTATCTTTTTGAAATAATCGGGCAGTTAAATCTCCTTTTAATATAATTTTTTTCCCATTTACTTCTAACCAACTTCCTTCTCGTAAACCTAAAACATCAGTTGTATTAAAAACATGATATTCTTTAATACGTGTTTCTCTTGTTTCTCCCATATGCTTTGAGTTTGGGTTTGGATCAAGATAATGTGCATTAATATTAAAAGGAATTAGACCTAAAGTTTTAAAACTTGGTGGGTATACAATAGGCATATCATTCGTATTCATCATTGTAACTCCACAAATGTTACTTCCTGCACTTGTTCCTAAATACGGAGTTCCTTTATCTAAAACTTTTTTCAAAGTTTCTAATACATCGTTTTTATATAATTGATTTACTAGTTCAAACGTATTTCCTCCTCCTGTAAAAATTCCTGTAGCATTAACTATTGCTTCCTTCGGGTTTTCAAATTCATGTATTCCTTTTACATCTTTACCAATTTTTTTAAAAGCTTTTCTTGCAATCTCAGTATAATCATTATAACTTATTCCTCCTGGTCTTGCATATGGAATAAATAAAATAGTAGTTGTTTTTTCAAAATGAACAGAAAGTGTTGGCAATATATATTCTAAATACCCACTTCCATGGACTGTTGATGTACTTGCTACAATTAGTTTTTTCATAAAAAATATTTTTATAACTTTGGTAAAACTAATTATTTAAAAAAAATATACAATGAAAAAATTACTTTTCTTATTTTCTTTAATTCTTATACTCGCTTCTTGTTCAAAAAATGATTCTAATATCCCAACAGTTACTAATAGTGATCTTGTTGGTTCATGGAATTTAACAGAATTTAAAATTGAAGGTACTACTAAAGGTACTTATAAAGGACAAAATTTTAGCGGTAATGTAAAATCATATGGTGAAAATTATAACTTCACATTTACTTTTAATCAAGACAATTCCCTTTCTTTAAAAGGTCTTTTTACAATAGTTACAACATCTACAATACTTGGTGTTTCTCAAACCAATAAAAGTGATGCAAAAGTTATAGATGGTTTTGATAATAGTGCCAAATGGAATATTGAAAATAATATTTTAAAGCTAACCACTAGTGATGGAAAGTCTTTTGAAATTCCTATTGATGATTTTCAAAAAGATAAAATAGTTTTAAAATACGTTGTTAATGAGAAGAAAGCAATTAACGGTATTGATTTACAAATAAATGGTGTACAGTACTTAGTTTTAGAAAAATAACTTACAATAAAAAATTAAATATAAAAGCCTTACTATATAATAGTAAGGCTTTTATATTTAACAAAAATTTACAAAGACATTAAAACATTTTTAAGAAGGGTACTTTGTTTCTTTGTTTAGTACAAACAAAAATTATATGCAAAAACAATTACTCTTCTTATTTATAACTACCACTACTCTTTGTTTTTCTCAAAAAAAGAAAACTGTCTTTAAAGGAATTTTAAAAGACAAACTAGGAGTAATAAAAAATGCTAATATTTTAAATTTAAATACAAAAGAAGGCACGTTCTCTAATGATTCTGGGATTTTCTCTATTGCCGTTTCAGTAAATGATGTGTTACAAATCTCATCTATTCAGCATCATACACAAAAAATTATTATTTCTAATAAAAATATTCAAAAAAAAAGAATGACAATTAAAATGTATACTAAAAGTTATTTTTTAAATGAAGTAGAAATAAAAAAGCATAATTTATCTGGTAATTTATTAATTGATATAAAAAAAACTCCAAAGGATACTATATCTGAACTTGTTCAAAAAATGATGGATGGTATTAAAAGTATGAAATTTGACGAAATAATGAACATGCCTACTGGTAGTGATGAAATTCATTTATCAAAATCAGCAGCTCCTGGAATTCCAAATGTATTTACAGATGGTATAAAACTATATAGAGGTTCTATAGGTGGTGGTTACGAAAAAAAAAGAAGAGAAGCTCGAGAAAGGTTAAAACAAAAGGAAGAATTTCCAGACAAACTTCTTGTTGATTTTGGTGAACATTTTTTTTACAATGAATTAAAAATCCCTAAAGGAAAATATTATCATTTTATTGATTATTGTAGTTATACTAACGTAGCATCTCTTTTTTATAAAAGAAAATTATTTGAAGTAATTGAATTATTAAAAAAAGAAAGTGTAATTTATCTTAAAATAGTTAATAAAAAATAGCATGTTAAAAATATTTTTTTTCTTATTAGTTATTGGTTCTTTAAATGTTTATTCACAAAATGAACGAATATTTTTACATGGAAAAATATCGGATAAACTGGGTGGTTTAGCAAATGTCCATGTTATAAATTTAAATACTAAACATGGTACTTATACTAATGATAGTGGGAACTTTAAAATTCCTGTTAAATTAAATGATAGCTTGCGATTTTCTTTTGTTGGCTATGAAACAAAACTTTTAAAAGTAACTGAAAAATACTTTGGTATAAAAAACAACAACTTTCTTTTAAATAAAACAACTTATACATTAGATGAAGTTAACTTAAAAAGAAACAACCTTTTAGGTTTCTTGTCGGCTGATTCAAAATTAATAAAAAAAGAAAAAGTAATAAATGCTGAAACTTTAAAACTTCCTTTTGCTGGATCAAGAATTCTAACTCCAGCTGAAAGAAGGTTACAAACAGCTCAAGGTGGTAGTAATCCTTATATGTTAGGCTTGTTAGGAGGATCAGTTTCTTTAGATCTTATAATCAATAGTATTTCAGGAAGAATAAAAAAGTTAAAAAAAATAAAAGCAATTGAAGAAAGTGAAAAAAATATTAGTTTTATTAAAAACATTCATGAAAGGTATATTATTAATGAGTTAAGTATTTCTAAAGATAATTTATACCGCTTTATCTATTTTTGTGAAGCTGATAGTAAATTTATTCGTATCTTAAACCAAGGTGAAATAGCTATGATTAATTTCTTAAAACAAAAATCTAAAGAGTTTAAAAAACTATAGAATGAAAAAAATTACCCTTTTTATACTGCTTATTGCTTCTTTACATATTTATTCTCAAAATAACCGTACATACATTCATGGTAAAATTTCTGATAAAATAGGAATATTGCCAAATGTTCATATTATAAATTTAAATACGAAACACGGTACATATACGAATAGTAATGGTGACTTTAAAATCCCCGTAAAAGTTAATGACAGTTTACGTTTTTCATATGTTGGTTATGAAACCAAAATAATAAATGTTTCAGAAAAATATTTTGGAATGCATGACAATATTTTTTTCTTAAAAAAAATTGCTTACACTTTAAATGAAGTAGAAATAAAAAAACACAATTTACAAGGAAGTATAACATCTGATATTAGAAAAACACCCCAAGATAAAAGAGAAGAAGCTTTAAGAAAAACGATGGATTTTTCAAAAGTAGATATGAGTATTGTTGAGCCTAATGACCATATTGATGAAAGGGTTCGTCCACACATTGTTAATACTGATCCTACTGCCAATTTTGCAGGTGTAGGTGCTACTGCAATTATTCCGTTCGGATATTCTAAACGTTTATGGGCACTTAGAAAAGAACTAGCTTTAAAAAAAGGTATGCCAGCTAAATTATTAGCAGAATTAGGAGAAAAATACTTTTTTGAAGAACTACAGATACCGCCAGAAAGATATTATCACTTTTTAGAATATTGTAACCCTTTAGGAATAGAAGAATTACATAAAGAAGGAGAAACGTTAAAAATTATTAAAATTCTAACAACTGAACATGTTAAGTATTTAGAAATAATAAAAAAGCAGTAATTTGGCTTAATAATTGACAGTAATTTTAATATGAAAAAAATATTTTTTATAATAGTAGCCACTTTTAGTTTATTCTCATTTACTACTCTTCATAAATATTACCTAGCTTTAACTGAAATCGAATACAAAGAAAATTCTCAATCTGTTCAGATGATTATGAATGTGTTTATAGACGATATTGAAGATGCTATAAATAAAGACTACAACGCTGACCTACAGTTATCTACAAAAAAAGAAGATAAAAACACTGATAGTTTCATTAAAAAATATCTAAATAAACATTTTAAAGTTTCAATAAATAATAACATAAAAGACTACAATTTTATAGGCAAAGAATACGATGGAGATATTGTATATTTTTACCTTGAAATTGAAAAAATTTCATCTATCACATCTATTGAAATTGAAAATAATATTTTAATAGAACATTTTCCTGAACAGAAAAACTTAGTAAAAGCTACTATCAAAAAAGAACGTAAAAGTTTATTTCTTGATAAAAAAAATGATAAAGGTTTGTTAAAATTTTAACAAACTTTAACCATACTTCTTCCTTATTTATTACTTTTAGAACCTACTTAAACAACTAATTAGATAATGAAAAAAAATATTGTATTAATTTTTTCTGTTTTTTTTGTGGTTACTTCTGTTTTTTCTCAAAGTAAAAGGGAAACCCAAAAAGGGCATACAAATCAAAATAAATTCAAACAACTTAAAGATGAATTAGCAACACCAGATAGGCGGCATACAGCATCTGGAGCACCTGGTAAAAAATATACACAACAAAAGGTTGACTATTCAATGGATATTGTTTTAGATGACGATAAACAAAGAATTACAGGTAACGAAACTATTACTTATCATAACAATTCTGAAGATGAATTACCATATTTATGGTTGCAATTAGACCAAAATATGCGTGCTTCTGATTCAAAGACACCAGATATTCAACCTACAAGCGCTCCTAAAAGAGGAGTTCCAAAAAGAGTATATGACAGATATTTCCCTGAAAAACCATTTGATGGTGGTTTTAAAATTACTAGTGTAACTAATACTAATGGAAGTAATTTATCGCATACTATTAATCAAACTATGATGCGTATAAACTTACCTAAGCCTTTAGCTTCAGGAGAAACTTTTTCTTTTAAAATTTTATGGTGGTATAACATTAATAATCATAGAACTCAAGGTGGTAGATCAGGATTTGAACATTTCCCTGCTGATGGAAATAACAATTATGTTATTGCTCAGTTTTATCCAAGGTTATGTGTTTATGACAACGTTGAGGGATGGCAAAATGATCAATTTTGGGGACGAAGTGAATTTGCTTTAGAATTTGGTG
>JBELFC010000155.1:0-7437 GCA_042093175.1 Tenacibaculum sp.
AGTATCTAAAGTAAATCAGGCTATGGCTAAAACTGAAGGAGAAAAAGCATTAGCGAGTGATGCAGGATTTATAGCAAATACAATGACTGTAAACATGGGAGGTTTTTCACATCCATTAGCAACTATTAGTGGAACATGGGGAGATATTTGTATGAGTGCTGAAATGGAAGTGATTTTAAAAGGATTTAATGATGGAAGAATTTCTAAATATTTCAATGCACCAGCTGATGCAGCATTAGGAAATTATAAAGGAATTCGTCAAGGAATTGATATTAATGCGAAATCTCAATATGGAAGTCATTCTTTATTAGGAGAAGTTGTAATGACAGCTACTCAAAAAGTGTGGATGACAACTGCTGAGATTTATTTTTTGAAAGCCGAAGCAGCTTTAAGAGGATGGGCAGGAGCTGGAAATGCTAAAACTAATTATGAAGATGGAGTAAAAGCTTCTTTTACTCAACATGGTGTTGCTGGTGTTAATACATATTTAGCTGATGCAACTAGTACTCCAAATGATTTTGTTGATGCAATCAATGCTACTAATAATATAGCATATTCAACAGACGTAAAAGTAGCTTATAATCAGACAGGAACAAATGAAGAGCAATTAGAACAAATTGTTACTCAAAAATGGATTGCAATGTTTCCTGATGGACAGGAGGCATGGAGTGAGTTTAGAAGAACTGGGTATCCAAAAGTTTTCCCTGTTGTAGTTAATAACAGTGGAGGAACTATAGATACTAATATTCAAATACGTCGTATTAATTTTGTGGATAGTGAGAAAAACACCAATTCAGCAAATGTACAAAAGGCGGTTAGCTTCCTAAAAGGGTTAGATAATGGAGGAACCAGACTATGGTGGGATACAGGAAGTAGTAATTTTTAATCAGTAAACTTTGTTATAAATAATCGGGAATGTAAGTATGCATTCTCGATTGTTTTTAGTAGTAGTTTTATAGCTATTTGTCGAAAAAAATGGCAAAGGCTCAACTGGTAACCTACATTTACAAAGTAATTTATTTTAAGATTAAGGTAAGCATGGTTATGTCAAATAATAAAGAAATGAAATATCATCTAGCAGGACAGTTTGAAGAAACACGTTTTGAAAAGAGTCATAACGTAATATTTGAAAACTCATTAGAGGCATCAAAATTAGTTGCTTCTGAAATAGCTGAGCTTATAAAGCAAAAAGCTAGTGTAAATAAAAAATGTGTTTTAGGTTTAGCTACGGGTTCATCACCAATTAAAGTGTATGAAGAGTTGGTGAGAATGCATAAAGAAGAAGGATTAAGTTTTTCTAATGTAATTACTTTTAATTTAGATGAATATTGGCCAATGCAGCCTGATGATATTCAAAGTTATCATCATTTTATGCATGAGCATTTATTTAATCATATCGATATAGTTCCAGAAAGTGTTCATATACCTGATGGAACAATTCAACCTGAAGAAGTATATCAATATTGTGTAGATTATGAGTTAAAGATAAAAGAAGCTGGAGGGTTGGATTTTCAATTACTAGGAATCGGTAGAACAGGTCATATAGGGTTTAATGAACCAGGATCTCATTACAATTCTAGTACAAGAAGTATCACCTTAGATCATATAACAAGAGAAGATGCAGCTTCTGATTTTTTAGGGATAGAGAATGTTCCTAAAAGAGCTATAACTATGGGAATTAATACCATAAAAAAAGCAAAAAGAGTAATATTACTTGCTTGGGGTGTTAACAAAGCAGAAGTAATTCAACAAACGATTGAAGGGAAAATAACTTCACAAGTTCCAGCAACATATCTTCAAGAGCATACAAATGCAACTTTTGTGTTAGATAAAGAGGCTTCTTCTGAATTAACAAGAATAAAATCACCTTGGTTAGTTTCATCATGTGTTTGGACAGAAGAACTTAAAAAGAAAGCCATTTTTTGGCTAAGTGATAAAGTAGGGAAGCCAATTCTTAAGTTAACAGATAAAGATTATAATGAGTACGGAATGTCTAGTCTGTTGGTAGAAGAAGGAAGTGCTTATGAGTTAAATATAAAAATATTTAATGCTTTACAAAGAACAATCACTGGTTGGCCAGGAGGTAAGCCAGGAGCAGATGATTCAAGGCGTCCAGAAAGAAGTGCACCAGAAAAAAAGCGAGTAATTATATTTAGTCCTCATCCTGATGATGATGTAATATCGATGGGTGGAACTTTTGATAGGTTAGTTGAGCAAGGACATGAAGTACATGTAGCGTATCAAACATCAGGGAATATTGCAGTTTCAGATGATGATGCGTTAAAGTTTGCTGAGGTATTTAAATTGTTTGATCCAAATTCTAATAATACTGAAAATATTATTTCTTCTATATTAAATAAAGAGGCAAACGAAATAGATACACTTGAGGTTAGGAAGTTAAAAGGAGGGATTAGAAGAGCAGAATCATTGGCTGCAACTAGGTATTTAGGTGTTCCTGATGATAATATTCATTTTTTGAATCTTCCGTTTTATGAAACAGGAAAGGTTAAGAAAAACAATTTATCAAAAGAAGATATTGATATCATGTGCGCTTTGATTGAAGAGATTAAACCACATCAAATTTACGCAGCTGGAGATTTAGCAGATCCTCATGGAACTCATAAAGTATGTTTGAATTCACTTTTTGAAGCATTAGAGGTTCTTAAAAATCAAAAATACATGAATGACTGTTGGGTTTGGTTGTATAGAGGAGCTTGGTTTGAATGGCAGCCTCATGAAATAGAAATGGCTATTCCAATGAGTCCTGATCAAGTAGTGAAAAAGAGACATGCAATATTTTATCATCAATCTCAAAAAGATAAAGTAATGTTTCAAGGAAACGATGCTCGAGAGTTTTGGGTTAGAGCAGAAGATAGAAATAAGCTGACAGCTGAAAAGTATCGTAACTTAGGTATGGCAGATTATGCAGCTATTGAGGCGTTTAAACGCTATTTCTTTTAATATGAAATATAGTGTATTAATCTCTTTATTACTATTACTGGGGTGTGGTACTGAAGAAGAGTCTAAAATAGAAGGAACTTGGCAACTAGTTTCAGCAAAAACAATAACAAAAGATTCTACCTTTTCTACAGTATCGTCCAATCAGGAGATGATTAAAATTATTAATAAAACTCACTTTTCTTTTTTAAGACACGATTTAAATAAAGGTAAAGATTCTTCAGCTGTATATGTAGCGGGAGGAGGAAGATATGTCTTTAAAGAAGGTATCTATAAAGAATATCTAGATTATTTGAATTATAGAGAATGGGAAGGGAAAGTTTTTGAATTCAATGCTAAAATAAATAATGATACTCTTATAATAACAGGGGTAGAGAAGATTGAAGAGCTAGGAGTGGATAACAAAATTATAGAAGTTTATAAAAAACTTTAAAAATATTATATGATAAAAAGAATAATAAATAACCTATTAACAATTTTATTATTTAGTGTTATAATGGTTAATGGTCAAAATAAATTATCAGAAACGTATAATTTAATGCCTTGGCCAAAGGAGATAAAAGAAAATAATAATAAGGTATATATTAATGAAGACTTTACTGTTTCTATTAATAATAAAGATGGAAGAGTTCACGGGGCAGCTATAAAATTTATAAGAAGACTGACTAATAGAACTGGTGTTTTTGTAAAAGAAGGCTTTCCTTTTTTGAATAAAAAAAATGCAACTATTAAAATTACCTTTAATAAAGTTGCTGATATTCAGTTAAATGTTGATGAGTCATATGAGGTTTTAGTAACAGGGAAACAGATTGAGATTTTAGCTAAAACCGATGTAGGAGCTATAAGAGGATTAGAAACAGTATTACAATTAATAAGATATAATAAAAACTCTTTTTATGTAGGAGGAGTTACTATTAAAGATTCTCCACGTTTTATATGGAGAGGACTAATGATTGATGTCGCAAGGCATTATCAACCATTAAGTGTTTTAAAAAGAAATTTAGATGCTATGGCGTCTATGAAAATGAATGTTTTTCATTGGCATTTATCAGATGATCAAGGGTTTAGGATAGAGTCTAAGGTGTTTCCTAAATTACACGAGCTAGGTTCTGATGGTCAGTATTATACGCATGAAAATATTAAAGATATTGTTTCTTATGCTAATAAATTAGGTATAAGAGTGGTTCCTGAAATTGATGTTCCAGGACATGCTACAGCAATATTAACAGCTTACCCTGAATTAGGAAGTAAAAAAGGGTATGATTACAAAATTGAAAGATTTTCTGGAGTTTTTCATCCCACATTAAACCCCATTAATCCAGAAGTATATGTTTTTTTAGACAAATTGTTTGCTGAATTAACGCCATTGTTTCCTGATAATTACTTCCATATAGGAGGTGATGAAAATGAAGGGAAGCATTGGGATGAAAATCATGAGATACAAAAATTTAAGAAGAAAGAAGGTTTAAATAGTAATCATGATTTACAAACATTTTTTAATATCAAATTACAAGAGATATTAAAAAAATACAACAAGAAATTAATGGGGTGGGATGAAATAATGACTAAAGACATGCCTAAAACTGCTATTATTCATTCGTGGAGAGGTGTAAATGAAGGTTTTAAAAATGGAACATTAACTGAGGCTGTAAAAAATGGATACCAAGCAGTGTTATCTAACGATTATTATATTGATAGAATGCAATCGGTTGAGCATCATTATTTATTTGATCCTGCTGGAAATGGAAAACTTACGAAAGAAGAAGAAAAAAGAGTTTTAGGAGGTGAGGTAACTATGTGGAGCGAGCTTGTTACTCCATTAACTATAGATTCTAGAATATGGCCAAGAACTGCAGCAATTGCAGAAAGATTTTGGTCGGTTAAAGAAGTGAAAAACCTTGAAAACATGAGAAAAAGACTTCGTCCAATTAGTCTTCAGTTAGAAGAGTTAGGGATTAGTCATTTTAAAAATAGAGATGTTATTTTAAGGAACATAACAAAGAATAATGATATAAGTTCTTTAAAAACCTTAACAGGTATTTATGAGCCTGTAGAGATTTATACAAGAAATAAAGGAGGAACAGAATACAAATCATTTTCACCATTTACGCTTTTTGCTGATGCTTGTTTTGCAGATGCAATTGATGGGTATAACTTTAAAAAAACAATGAACTCTTTTTTAAAGACGCCTAGCGTAAGTAAAAAGAAAGAATTGATACACTATTTTAATAAATGGATTAAGGGGTATAACGACTTTTTAAAATTACAGCCAAACCCTAACACAAGTTTAATAAAAAACCATTATGATAAACTTAAGGAGTTGTCACTTATGTGTGTTGAGGTTCTTAATGGTAAGAAGATTACAAAAAGGGTAAAAAAGAAGGTAAATGAATGTGTCAAAGTTCTAAAAGAACCATTAGTAGATACTGAATTGGTTATTTTACCTGTAATAGAAAAGTTCTTGAATGAATAGATAGTAAGGATTTATGACGTAAAGTTATGCCAAATAAATATTTTCAATAGGTTTATAGGTAAGGTATCTATAAAATTAATATAACCCCAAATTAATAGCTTAATTATATGAATTATAACGTAACATTAAAAGAAATAGCATTAAAATCGGGAGTATCTGTGTCAACAGTTTCAAAGGCATTAAATGATAGCCATGAAATTAGTAGTATAACTAAAGAAAGGATTTCTAAAATAGCAAAGTCATTAAACTACAGGCCTAATTTTTTTGCTAAGAATTTAAAAAGAAAAACTAACTTTATTATTGGAGTTATACTACCTGATTTAAAAAATGATTTTTTTTCTAACTTATTAGTAGGGATTACTGAAGAAACATGTGAAAAAAAACATAGAATTATGGTTTATCAAACGTGTAATAGCCCAGAAAAAGAAATTACGTATACAAAATTATTATCTGAAAATATTATTGATGGTTTAATTATATCACCTTCATTATTTCCTGAACGTCATGCTGAAGATAATAAATACCTGATCAAGCTTTCTGAAAGACATTTACCAATAATAGTTATTAATAAAATGGTTGATAATGTTGTGTATACAAATACGCAGTTAAAGCAGTCTAATAACGGACTTAAATTAGGTAAAGATTTAGTAAGTAATATGATTAGTAAAATTAAAAATTATAATTTACAGTTAGAAGTTTCTTAGATAAAATGATATTAATTGCAGATAGTGGGTCAACAAAATGCGATTGGATTTTGTTAGAAAGCCTAGATTATAATATAGTAAGAAGAATTAGAACAAAAGGGGTGAATCCTTCTGTTTTAAAGAAAAAAGATATAGACAATATTCTTGAAAACTGTAGCGAATTATCGCTTTATAAGAAATTAGTAACAACTATTTACTTTTTTGGAGCAGGGTGTAATAATAAAAAAGGGAGTGATAAAATAAAGAATATTTTTGAGAAAAAATTTACCAACCTATCAAAAATTGCCATAAAAGAAGATTTAATGTTGGCTGTTTTTGCTGCATCAAGTAAACCTTCAGTGGTTTGTATATTGGGTACTGGGTCTAATTGTTGTTTTTTTAATGGAAAAGTAATTGAGCAAAAAGTAAAAGCTATGGGCTACATCTTAATGGATGAAGGAAGTGGTAATCATTTAGGAAAAGAACTCTTAAAAAGTTATTATTATAGAAGTTTACCTGAAGATCTTAAATTTTCTTTGGAAAAAGAGTTTAAGCTAGATGATGATATGGTTTTATCAAAACTCTATGGGTCAAAAATGCCTAATAAATATTTAGCGCAATTTGCACGTTTTTTATTTGAGAATATTGAGCACCCTTACGCAAAAGAAATGATAAGTTCTTGCATCGGGAATTTTATAGATAAACAATTAGTTAATTATAAAAACGAATTAAATGAAGTCCCCCTTTATTTTATTGGTTCTGTAGGATATCATGCAAGAGATATTATTAATGAAGAACTCAGAAAAAGAAAAATGAAGCCTCCCGAAAACTTCATCAGAAGGCCTTTAAAAGCATTTATTGAGTCTGTTAAAGAAGATAGGCTCTTCTTAAAAGAAGTAGTGTAAAGCAAATCGTATTCTTCTTTTGAAGAGGTTCTTAATCTTGTCATCCTTTTATCCTTTAAAAAAGATTAATAAATTTTAATCTTTAAAAAGTATTATATCTTCTATTTTTTTTAAGCGTAAAATATAACTGCTAGTTTATTATCTTCTATCTTTTGGTACTGATTTGTTTCACGAAGATATAGGTGATGATGTTCAATGTGGTTGTTTTTTTTATTGTTGCTATTCTAATAGGTTCTATATCAATCAGTAAAAACTTATTTTATTAAAATTAATGGTCTAATTTTTGATAGACATAATTTAAAAATTGGTAATCCTAAAAATCATATACCTCTAATTATGAGTGTGTGTTTTTTGTCAGATCATCTATTAGACGAAAAATACTTAACTCTAAGTTTTGGTAAAATAAAGAGTACTTGAA
>JBELFC010000156.1:0-7428 GCA_042093175.1 Tenacibaculum sp.
CCCTTTTTAGATAATTCTTCTTTACTTAAGTTAAAAAATTCATTAAAATTATTTTCAATTGCTTCTATTTTAAAATTGTTATTCATAGTAAACTACTTATTAATTCTTTAAAATTTTGTCTTCAAATGTTATGTTAAATCATTTAATTTTATTGTCTCATATGTATTAATTGCTATTTTTCTTTCAGTTCCCCATCTATAATTACCCATATTACCATCACTTTTAATAACCCTATGGCAGGGTATTAAATAGGCTATTGGATTTTTACCAATTGCAGTACCAACAGCTCTAACTGCTTTAGGCTTATTAATCATTGCAGCAATGTTTTGATAAGCAAGTAAGTTAGATGAAGGTATTTGTAATAGTGCTTTCCATACTTGAATTTGAAATGGTGATCCTATTAAATCTAAACTAATTGGTGTATTAGGTATTTCCCATTGTTTAAAATATGCTTGTAAAGACAATGCATTATTAAGTGTTTTATTTATAAAAACAGCTTCTGAATATTCTTTTTTAAATTTATCAATACTTAAAAGATCAAATGAAAAACTACAAATACCAATTTCTGTTTCAGCTACTGTAGCCATTCCAAAAGGCGTTTCAATTTCTCCAAAATATATTTTTAAATCCTTACCTCTTTGCTTAAATTCTCCAGGGGTACATGCTTCAATTTTCACAAATAAATCATGCAATCTGCTATTACCTGATAGCCCAACACTATAAGAAGTTTCTAAGGTACTCTGCCCTTTTCTTAAAGAACTTTTTGCTTTTTCAATTGTTAAATACTGAAGATAATCTTTAGGGCTAATTCCTACCCATTTTTTAAAAACTCGCTGAAAATGGTACTTGCTCAAATTAACATGATTTGCAATTTCTTCTAGCGATGGCTGTTCGTTTCTAAATTTTTTAATAAAATAAATAGCCTTTGTAATTACATCAAAATGGTACTTGTTTTCCATACTACAAAGTTCAGTTTATTCTCTTCTTATTTCAATCCGATTGTTGCTTGTTTAAATATAAATCTTTAATTATTTTAATATGATGTAAATCATGACCTAAAATATGGTACCCTAAAGCCCTTGCACTTGCTTTGTTTCCATTAGCAACACCTATACGTTTTAATGCTTTATCAGATACCCCATTAAACAACGCTATTGTTGATAATCTTAACGCTTCATACTCTTCTAATATGCTTTCAATTGTTCTTTCAGAGGTATCAGAATTAATGTTATAATCTTCTTGTTCAAAACCAGGAAGGTTAGTTTTATCGTTTCTAGCAAAAGAAAGAGCCCTATAACCATATATTCTTTCATCATCAATTATATGAACTAAAACTTCCTTTATTGACCACTTATTTTTTGCATATCTAAAATCTAGTTCTTCATTTGATAAATTATTAATTAGCTTTTTTGTTTGATCTAAACTTGATTTTAATTGTTCAATAAGACTACCATCTTTTTTTACTAATTTCATATACATTTCAGCATAAACGGGATATTCATTAGGTAAAGGAAACTCTATTTTTTTTATCATTTATTTAATTTTTAATACTGATACTTCATTTAATATTGTTTAATTTTTAATCCAAAAAAATATTATTAGCTATATATAATTTGAATAAATTTACAATAAATATAAATGGAATATGAAAGACAAAGAAAGTAGTTTTAAAACAATTAATACACAAACGGATAACACATCATTAATAAAATATGGAGAAACAAAAGTTATGCGTATATCTCAATTTTTGTCAAAAGAAGATAATGAAGCTCTTTATAATTCAATATGTAAAGAAGAAAAACACTTTAAAAGCTATGAATTTCCAGGATCAGATATTAGAACATCAACATTTTTAGAACTAGGTTCAAAAAATAATAAAAATGTAATTGGTGATTTAACTCAAAAAGCTTACAATACTCTTAATAAACAAATTATTAAACTACTTCCTTCTATATTTAACACATTAAATATCATTCCTTTTCCAGTTAAAGAAATTCCCTTAACCTTTGTTAATTGTTCAGATGGTCATTATGGAACTCCACATGCAGATTCAATAAACGGACACTACCAAATTTCAATTTTATATTATTTCAATTGTACTCCTAAAGTTTTTAATGGAGGAGATCTTCAAATATTTGATACTGATAATAATTCTTCTAAAGGATATAACAGCGAACCTCTTTTTACTATAAATTTTGAAAATAATTTACTACTTGCTTTTCCCTCAGAAACATTTCATGGAGTAACTAAAGTACAATCTAATTCAAAAAAATTTTCTGAAGGACGTTTTATTGCTGTTGGCTTTATTGGCTCTCAATCCTAAAAATAATATTAAATTAATATTATCTTTTTTTCTGCAAAATAGTTAATGCTACCCTAATTTGTTCGTAAGGTACTTTTTCTTCTAAAAACTCAAAATATGGTTTTAAAGTCATTTCATTTTTTAAAACCTTTTTGGCATTTGCAACTAACTTTAAAACTTCTGGCGTTGTAAACTCATCTAAACTAACATCTTTTCCTTCTAAATACAACTTAGATAAATGTGAAAATATAGTAGCTGGCTTTAACTTTCGACTAACCGCTATTTCTTCAATGGTAAAATCTTCCTTGTATAATTTATATGTTTCTAAAGTAGTATCCTTTTTTGTTTTCTTTTTTTCCTTTAAAAAGCTTTTAACTTCTTCCATAAATTCACCTCCATAAACTTCTAATTTTCGTTGTCCAACTCCACTTATAGATAAAAATTCATCATCAGTTCTTGGTCTTTCTCTTTCAATTTCTTTTAAAGTAGCATCATTAAAAACTAAATATGCAGCGATATTTTCTTCTTCTGCTATGCGAAAACGCAATTTTCTCAATCGTTCAAACAAGGTGTCTTTTACTACCCTTTTTCTTGTTTTTGTAGGTACTGCTTTTTCTTCTTTCTTAATTTCTATTGGAGTTGTTAACTGTACTTTTTCTCCATTAAAAAGAACTTTTTTAGAAAAATCGGTTAATTGTAACGAATTGTTTAAATGAAATGCTATTTGACTATAACCTTGATTTACTAATTGAATTAAATAATGTTGCCAGTCTCGCCAAGAAATATCATTTCCTGCTCCATAAGTTTTCAAATGCTGGTAATTTTTATCTAACACGGCAGCATTTTTTGCTCCCCTTAGTACATCTATTACAGTTCCCATTGCTTCTTTTTCACCTAACCTGTAAATTGCTGATAAAGCTTTTTGTGCTATTACGGTACCATCAAAAAATTTAGGTGGATTTTTGCAAACATCACAGTTTCCACAATTATCTTCAATTAATTCACCAAAATAACTAAGCAATATTTTTCGCCTACAAACAGTAGCTTCAGCAAACTGTTTCATTCGTTCTAACTTTGCTTCTTGCACTTCTTTATTCCCTGTATTTTCAATGAACTGACGTAATTGAATTACATCTGCATAGCTATGAAATAATAATGCGTTTGCTGGTAAACCATCTCGACCAGAACGGCCAATTTCTTGATAATATCCTTCTATGTTTTTGGGCATGTTATAATGAATAACCCAACGTACATTTGATTTATCTATTCCCATTCCAAAGGCTATTGTAGCGCAAATAACCTCACATTTATCTTTTATAAAATCTTCTTGTGTTTTTGCTCTTTCATCAAATGGTAACCCGGCATGATATGCTTTAGCGTTAATATTATTTTGTTGTAATTTACTAGTTAATTGTTCAGTAGCTTTTCTACTCAAACAATAAATAATTCCAGCCTCGTTAGGTTTTTTATTTATAAACTTAATAATTTGTTGAACTCTATCATTTGCTGGTCTTACTTCTAACGTAATATTCTCTCTATTAAAAGAACTTATATATTTAGTAGCATGAGGAATTGCTAACTGTTTTAAAATATCTTCTTGAGTTGCTTTATCTGCTGTAGCTGTTAATGCTACAATTGGTACACCTGGTAGTGATTTCTTTAAAAAAGCTAATTGCTTATAAGATGGTCTAAAATCATGACCCCACGCTGAGATACAATGAGCTTCATCAATAGCAATACAGCTTACATAACTTTTATTTAAAATATTTTGTAATAAGCCTAAACTCTCAGGAGCAACATACAACAATTTAATTTTTTTAGTTACTACCTCATCAAATACTTTTTCTTGTTCTTCTGAAGATTGACTACTGTTGTAATATGATGCTGCTATTCCATTTGCTTTTAAACTATCTACTTGATCTTTCATTAAAGCTATTAACGGAGAAATGACAATAGTAATCCCATTAAAAAACAACGCAGGTAATTGAAAACAAATAGATTTACCTCCTCCTGTAGGCATTATAACCAAAGTATCATTTTTAGCTAAAATGTTTTCTATAATATCTTGTTGTTGTAATCGAAAACTATCATATCCAAAATTAGATTTAAGCTTTTCAAATAATACTTGCTCTGCTATCTCGTGCTCCATAGTTGCAAAAATAAGTATAAAAAAAAACGAAGATGCAATATCTTCGTTTTAAAGTGTAGTAGGTTTTGAAATATTTAAATATCATTTAATAATACTTCTACAGCTTTTTTAAGCTGCTCATCTTCTCCACGACTTTTCCATCCTGGAAAATTTTTAATTAAATAATCTGGTGTTGCTGGAGCTTCATTCTCCATATTTTTACCAGATTCTTTAACATACCATGCTCTAAAAGGCATTCTTATAAAACCGTTTTGTAACCCTCTACCTCCTGTAGATATTACAGCTCCAAATGTTGGTTGTCCAACTAATTTACCTAAACCTAAGTTTTTAAATGCATGTGAAAATATTTCTGCATTTGAGTAACTATTTTCATTACATAAAGCTACTACTGGTTTTGTATTTACCGACAAAATTGCTCTTTCATTAAATGGGTAATTCTTTGTGAATTTTGTGTGATTTTTTAAACTTTTAGTAGCTCCTCTAGGTATCGTATATGCATGTTGCTTTACATTTAATACTGCCATTAAGCGATCGGTAGTCCAACCTCCACCATTATATCTAACATCAATTACAATTCCTTTTTTACCATAGCCACTAGCTTTTAGCTCACGTTCAAATCGTTCAAAACTAGTCATATTCATCCCTTGAATATGAATATATCCTAACTTACCGTTTGAATACTTTTCTACTAATTTCTTACGTGAATTCACCCACTCTTCATACTGTAAATTTCTTAATGATCGTTGGGGTCTAAGTATAAGATCTTTTGAATTCGCTAATGTTAATAATATTTCGTTGTTTCTCGTATTTTTCATTAAACTATAAAAATTAGTTGTTTTACTAATTTCCTGACCATTAACAGCAGTAATAACATCACCTACTTTTAATGTACTCTTAGTTTTATTTGCTACAGAATTTGGTAAAATATAATTTACACGTACTCCTTTGTTTGTGTTAGAAACATCTAACCCTAACAAGCCAACATTATCACTTTTTATCTTTTCAGGGTTTCCTGAACGGTATCCCATATGACTGGCGTTCAATTGTCCTAATAATAAATTATACATGTATGAAAAATCTTGTTGTGTAGTAGCAGATAACACCCAAGGCTTGTATTTTTTTACTAAAGAACTCCAATTATATCCATGAAATTCTGGATCATAAAAACCTGCAGTCAACGCTCGAATTCCCTCATTAAAAACTTGCTCATTTTCTTTTTGGAAATTAGTCGTGTAAGTAGCTGAATGTGGAAGAGATTTAATTTTATCTGACTTGGCATTTAATTGCTTTAAACGACCAGATGCTGTAAAATATATTTTTCCTTTTACTTCTGAAAAATCACCTGCTCTTGCAGATCCTCTAATTGATTTAGGTTTACTACCATCCCATTTTACTTTATATAAATTTCTTTTTTGAGTTCCAGGATTCGTTGCAGAAAAATAAATAAATTTACTATCAGGACTAAACACTATACTATATTCATCATCAGATAACCAAGTTACTTGTACTAAACGATTATATATTTTGTTCTCATCTATTTTTACATTTACTTCCTTCTTTTTTGACTTTTTACTTTTCTTCCCTTTCTTTTTTGGAGTTTTCTTAGCTTTTTCTTTTTTATAATAGTCTCCTTCTTCGTGATCTATTCTTGTTTTCTCCCAATCTTCTTTTTGTAACCAAACCATCCAAACGTCATAATTAATTCCACTTCTGTTTGATAAAAAAGCCAACTTCTTTCCATCTGCACTCCATTTTGGACTCCTGTCACTTCTTGGATGCATACTTACATTCATTTTATTTGTTTTATCTTCAATTGATTGAATGTAAATTTCACTATCAAAATTCAAATCTTCTTGTGAATACGCTATATATTTACTGTCTGGACTCCATGATAAATCTTCCGCAGCTGACCAAACATCAGAATATACTTGCGAATTTATTATTGCACCTTTTTTAATATCTCCTATCATTAAAGTTCCTCTACCAACTTGGTATGCTATCTTTTTTCTATTAGGTGATACTATTATATTTTCAATATCTGTTTTACTATTTGTTAACTTAGATATTTTAATTTTTAAACTTCTATTTAATCCTACTAAAGTATCAGCTGAAGTAGCGCTATAAATTTCAAAGTGTCCATCTCTATCTGAAATAAACAATACTGTTTTGTTATCTATCCATTGTGGTTGTTTATCTCTAAATGAATGCTTACTTATATTATTTGATCTTTTTTTCTCTTTATCATTTTCCTTAATAAATATTTCACCATTAATTTCTAATGCTACTTGTTTTGCATCAGGTGAAACTGCATAATTTCGAATGTTACCTCTTACTGTTTTTGTTTCTTCCGAATAAAAACGATTATCTGAAGGTATTGATAATACTAATTTCTTAGTACTGTTATTTTCTATTTTATAAGTATCTACACCTGAAGTATATATAACACTTCCGTTTTTACTTACAGAAAAAGAACGTACTCCATTCTTTTTTTGCTTAGTAATTACTAATGCTTCTCCTTCTTTTTTTCCTTCTGAAGAAATACGTTGTTTATATATATTATAACGACCACTTTTTGCTCCTATAAAGTATAAATTACCGGCTGCATCCCATACAGGGGAATGATCATTTTTATTACTTGTTGTTATTTGATGATACTTTTTAGTTTGAGTATTATAAATCCAAATATCTCTTTGAGCAGATCCTGAATAATCTTCTCTTGCTATTCTACATGCTCCTTTTACATAAGCTACCAATTTTCCATTTGGAGAAACTGAAGCCATGCTTCCATAAGCTGTTAGTAATCGTTGAGGAGTTTCTCCTTTTTCATTTACTGAATATATTTGGGCATCCCATTCCGGTCCTGCAAATACTCTTTTAGTAGTAAATACAATATTTCCTTTCGTATCCCAACTTGTAGGTGTATTAGTTGTAGGATAATACGTTAATTGACTAGGTATTCCTCCTGTTACCGAAATCG
>JBELFC010000157.1:0-2410 GCA_042093175.1 Tenacibaculum sp.
TACATTTCAACGCAACAAAAAGGAATACGATACATTATTGAAACTCTAGAAACTGAAGCTACCGACTCCTTTTTTAACTGGAATTTTTTTGATACTATTTTACAACAAAAAGAAGGTTTCTCTAGCTATGTTTTTGAAGATATTGCAGTTCAATTTTTAAAAGAAAATCCCGCAGTTAAAAAAGAGTTAGAAGAAAAAATAAAAATAGACGAAGGCTTTGCTAAAAACCCATATGCGCAATTGTATTTTGTATACAAAAAAACCCCACATTATGAACAAGCTCATCTAAAACTTCCTATTTATAAAATTTTTTAAACATAAAAAACCCCTCAAAAAACTGAGGGGTTTATTTTTAATAGTTTCTATATTGTTTAGTTTCTTCGAAAACATGTTCAAGAATTTTTCTTTCCTGGTCATCAAACTCAATATTTCTTCTCTTCATTACTACCTCAGCAACTTCAAATACTTTATTTGTTTTATACTCTGTAAATCCAGAGGCTCCACCCCAACTATATGACGGAACAAAATTACGAGGAAAACCACTACCAAAAATATTAGCAGACACTCCTATTACTGTACCGGTATTAAACATTGTATTGATACCACACTTAGAATGATCTCCCATCATTAAGCCACAAAACTGCAGCCCAGTTTTAGCAAATCTACCTGTTTCATAATTCCATAATTTAACCTCTGCATAATTATTCTTTAAATTAGAATTATTAGTATCAGCTCCTAAATTACACCACTCACCAAGTACTGAATTACCTAAATAACCTTCATGTCCTTTACTTGAATACCCAAAAAGCACTGAATTATTTACCTCTCCTCCTACTTTACAATATGGACCTAATGTAGTAGCCCCATATATTTTTGCTCCCATTTTTAAAACAGAATTTTCACACATTGCTAATCCTCCTCTAATAACACACCCCTCCATTATTTCTGCATTCTTACCAATATAAATAGGCCCATTAGTTGCATTTAAAGTAGCAAAAGTTAACTTAGCTCCTTCCTCTAAGAAAATATTTTCTTTGTTTATACAATTAACTGTTTCTGGTATTGGTTCAGACTCTCGTCCTTCTGTTATTAAATCGAAATCAGCTTTTATCGCTTTCGCATTTAATGAAAAAATATCCCAAGTATTTTTAATTTGTAATACTTCTCCTTCAAACTCTATAGCTTCATAACTTGAAAAATCAACTTCCTCTTGTGTATCCGTAGTATAAAAAGCTATTACATCTTCATCTTTAAATATTGCTTGATTCGGCTTTAAACCTTTAACATTTTCAATCAATATTTCTGTAGGTAAAAAAGAAGCATTAATTAATACATTTTCCTCCATTTCAACCATTGGGTACTTCTCTTCTAAATACTCTTCGGTGATTGTTGTAGTTGTAAACCCTAAAAAGTTCTCCCATTTCTCTCTAATAGTCAAAATACCAACTCTTAAGTCAGCTACAGGTTTAGTGTATGTAAATGGTAATAAAGCATTTCGTACATCACCATCAAATAAAATATAATTCATTATTCTTATTTTTGAAGATGAACAAACTTACAATAAAAAACCGATTGTAAAAATTACAATCGGTTAGAAAAATAGCGCTTTATTTTTGTTATTTTTTTATAAAATGTTTTACTCCTAATTTATCTTCAGAAATTATTTTTAATAAATACATTCCTATTGGTAGCTCTTCAATATTAACTTCTTTTTGAACTAAAGACACATTTTCAGATTTCAATAATTTCCCTGTATAATCGTATACTTGAACCTTAGCTTCTCTTGTTTCAGCAGGCAGATCTATTTTAACTACATTTCCAACCGGATTAGGATACATTTTAAAGTTTAATAATTTTGCATCATCTATACCTAAAGAAGGTGTTGATCCAGATTTACCAGTAAATGTAGCATCTCCTCCAGTATTCCCATTTCCATTCCCTGATATTGAGGCTGCATAAAAAGTTACTTTTCCTTGATCGCTAGAAGGGGAAGTCCATTTCACATTCCATGTACTTTGACTATTCCCTGAACTAGTGTGAGTTGCTCTAGAATTACTGTTAACTGCTTTTGTATCAGCTCCACCCGCGGCAAAAGCTCCTATTTTAGAATTATCCGAATCTTTTTCTGCTGTTACTTGAAATCCATTTCTAGTTCCTCCTCCTGAGTTGGTTACAGTTATATTATATTCTGTATTAAACTCATACCCTGTTACTGGTATATCTGTTGTTACCGACAAGTTTGCAGCTGTTGCTGTACCCGCATGACAAGTGGTACAATTATTATTTGAATCTCCTGGAGAGCTTGAAAAAGCACTATCTCTTCCTCCTGAAAAAGAAATAAACATAAAGCCTAATAAAGGAATTAAAAATAGTGTTAATTTAAAAAAGTAGTCTTTCCTCATAATTATTG
>JBELFC010000157.1:2510-4602 GCA_042093175.1 Tenacibaculum sp.
CCACATTTTAGAGGAGTTACAAATGACACAAAAGAATAATAATTTTAAAAACGTAGAAGAAACTCGTATTACGATTTCTGAGCTTATGCTTCCATCACACGCTAATTTTAGTGGTAAAATACATGGAGGTTATATTCTAAATTTAATGGATCAAATTGCTTTTGCCTGTGCATCAAAACATTCAGGTACTTATTGTGTAACTGCTTCTGTTGATACAGTTGATTTTTTAAATCCAATTGAGGTGGGTGAACTGGTAACAATGAAAGCTTCAATTAATTATGTAGGAAAAACCTCAATGGTTGTAGGAATTCGTGTAGAATCTGAAAATATTCAAACAGGGAAAGTAAATCACTGTAATTCTTCTTACTTTACTATGGTTTCTAAAAACGAAGATGGCCGAGGAATTTCTGTTCCTGGAATTATTATTAATGACGATATTGAAATGAGACGTTTTTTAAAAGCAATTAAACGTATTGAAATGAAAAAGAATCGACAAGAGGAATTTGACAGTGATCATTTTACACCCAATAATTATATTAAAGATTTAGAAGCTTATAATGTAAAAATAGATTTATAATCTACCAAGACTTAAATTGTTATTCTCTCTTCTAACAACTACAAAATTTGGCTACACAAATTCAAAAACATACTTTTGCCATACTATTAAATAAATAAAAATCATTTTTGAAAAAACAACCACAAAATTGGAAAGATAAACTTCATGAAGTAATTTATGAAGCTGATACCCGTGCTGGTAAGTTTTTTGATATTATTTTATTAATAGCTATTTTATCTTCAGTGCTTTTTGTTATGTTAGAAAGTGTTGATGATATTCAATTAAAATATGGTAACATCTTAAATGTTGGAGAATGGGTTTTAACCATTCTTTTCTCAATAGAATATATTCTTAGAATAATCTCAATAAAAAAACCATCAAAATACATTTTTAGCTTTTATGGTATTATTGATTTCTTATCAACTATTCCTAAATACCTTTCTATATTTTTTATAGGAACCCATAGTTTAGTTGCTTTAAGAGCGTTACGTTTATTACGTATTTTTAGAATTTTAAAACTAGCTCGATTTATTGGAGAGTCTAATAACTTTATAAAAGCATTAAAAGCAAGTAGAGCTAAGATAGCGGTGTTTCTTTTTTTTGTACTTATTTTATGTATGATTCTTGGTACAATCATGTACTTAATAGAAGGAGGTGAAAATGGTTTTACAAGCATTCCTAGAAGTGTTTATTGGGCTGTAGTAACATTAACCACAGTTGGTTATGGAGACATTGCTCCCCACACTCCTTTTGGTCAATTTGTTGCGAGTATCATTATGGTATTAGGATATGGAATTATTGCTGTGCCTACAGGTATTGTTACTTCTGAAATGACTAAAGTTAGTGATGTAAACCTAAACACTCAATCGTGCCCGAATTGTTCTCATGGAGACCATAATGATGATGCCATATACTGTAATCATTGTGGTAGTAAATTACACAATTAATGACAAATACTCTAATTACTATTGTTGGCGCAACCGCTATAGGTAAAACTGCTTTAAGTATTAAACTAGCACAGCACTTTGGTTGTGATATTATTTCATGCGACTCTCGTCAATTTTATAAAGAAATGAAAATTGGAACTGCAGTTCCTGATGACAATGAATTGGCATCTGCGACTCATCATTTTATTCAAAACAGAAGCATTTTTGAAGATTATAATGTAGGTCAGTTTGAAAAAGAGGCATTAGATAAACTAGATACACTTTTTAAGAAAAACCCTATTCAAATAATGGTTGGTGGTAGTGGTTTATACGTAGACGCTGTTTTAAAAGGCTTAGACTATTTTCCTGATGTTGATCCAAAAATTAGAATAGGTTTAACACAACAATTAGAAGAAAAAGGAATTGAACACCTTCAACAACAATTAAAAAATTTAGATCTTGAAGCATTTAACACCATAGCTATAAACAATCCTCACAGATTAACTCGTGCTTTAGAAATTTGTATTGGCACTAACAAAACATATTCTTCTTTTAAAAACAAACCTAAAACACCTCGTAATTTTAAAAGTATTAAAATAGGTTTAACAGC
>JBELFC010000157.1:4702-7410 GCA_042093175.1 Tenacibaculum sp.
ATTCTTTTTTATAAAAAAAGCATCTTGTTTTTTTCTACATCTCATATTAATTATTATTTTGGCGCTTTAATTCCTTATTAAGTTACGCTTGTTCTCAAATTTGTATTTCTAAAGGAATTCGGCTATATATTTTATTTTTTTACCAATAATTTTACGTATTCAAACTTAAAATAAAACTATATATATATGCCATCTACAATTCCATATGACCCTTCCTTAGTTTTAGGAAATATTGTTTCTAAACAAAAATTAGAAAACATTGTTCAAATTTCAAAATTACAAGCTCCAGCTGATAGTGCTGAAAGCGAATTAAATTCACTTATAGCTTTAAAACGCAGTATTGACATGACCGTTCAGGAAATGATTGGTATGGGGATAGACGCTGATGAAGTAATTCAGGAATCTGAAAATGTAGGAGATCAAATTAAAAAAGCAGTTGTTGCTTATGCTAAGGCCAAAATAGCTTCTGAAAAAGCGATACAACCTTTAAAAGCTAAAATGAATGCTGTTAATGAAAGTGTTGAAAGCCCTATTGATTATAACAAAAGTCAGTTAAAAACATTAGCTATTTCATCTGACTCATTACAAATGAATTGTCAGTATTTTTCTTACGATAAAAATGCGCAATCATCAGCTAGTCATGCTGCTACAGTTTCGTCATTTGTAAGTGAATCATTAAGTATTTTTGGTGAAGGTCAATCTTCTAAAGCATCGGCTTCAGCTCAAGCTCAAATGAACAGTCAACACTCTCGCCATAGTATAGCTGGTACTCTAGTTGTTACTATTACTTGTACTCACAAGAATGCACAAGTTTTTGCTCCGTACATATTAGATGTTGATAAAGCGGTTAAGGTATGGAACTCTATGTACCCTGACAATATGATTAAAACTAATAGTCCTGGATCAATTGCTGCAATTGAAGCTAAAGCTGACACGAAAGAAGACAAGTCTTTTAACATCCTATCGGGTGCTACTTATGGTTCTTCTTTTGTAGGTATGGTGCATGTATTAAACACAACCCAATCTCAATCTAGCCAATCTATGGAATCTATAGCTGCTTCAATGCAAGAAACTTTTGACATTGGTGGTTGGTTTGCTTCTGGTACTGGTGGTTTTGGTGTTAGTTCTACTTTTTCTAATAGCGCTAAAAACTTATTAAGTACTCAAAACGTTACTTCACATGCAACGTTAATTACTATGGGAATTATCCCTTCTATAAAATCTAATCAAGTGGCTATGGCTGTAAAAAGCTTTACCGATTTTGATCCACAGAAATCTATGGAACAATTAGCTGCTTTACAAGGTGCTACAGCTAGTGAAAACAATACTATTGGTGAAGCAGCAACTGCTGCAAGAACTGGTCAGCAAATGATTGAACTTAAAAACGCAACTATAAAAGCTACTCTTAGTGGTGTATCTACTATTGATGATGGTCAAAATCAAATTATTGACACTAATTCAATGATGACAGCTTTAGAAGATTATGTTAACAAATGTATAGAAGGTGGAGATAACTTAGGAGTACCTATTAACTACTATTTAAAACCAATAAGTCAATCTGAAATAGCAAGAGCTTGGTTAGCTAAATACTATCCTAATAAATATAACAAAGCTGGTGCTGCTGATGATAGTGCAAGCAGTAGTAGTTCAAGTTCATCTAGTTCTTCAGACTCATCTAGTTCATCTGATGAATAATATTAACTTATAAAAGCAATATATTATGCCTTTATTTTATGTACAAAAGTTTAGTTATGATGGTCCAGGAGACTCTCTTTGTTATGGTGAAATGGGAGCTCATGACCATGGACAATCAAATCAGTTTACTACTGATATAAAAGAATACTTAACAAATCAAGGATCAACCAATATTAAAGAAGGTAAATTTAAATCCAACCAGTCAAAACCCGATAACGGTAAACTCTTTGCTTGGAATGGAAAAAAATGGCTCAAAGCCTAATTATAACCTTAAAGTATATTCAATTTTAAGTAGCGCTAAATAAATAGCGCTACTTATTATTTACAACATAATAATAACCCGTTACTAGCCTGTATTTTATACTAAATGAGAACTTTTAATGATTTTGAGAAGAAAATTCTACAAGAAATTAGTACGTTTCATACCAATGAAATTATTGATTTAAAAAAATTCTTGGAAAATATTTTCTTTAATAAATCTTTAGGAAAGGCTTTAATTATTCAACTGAACGAACAGTATGCTATGTACTTTTTAGCAACTGAAATTTTTGATAACGTAAACAAAAAGAAAACAGCTATTCAAGAATTTAGTCAGTTTGTTGCGTTATTAGATTATTTAAATTCACAAGGTATTATTTCTATTTTCAGAAATAACCATTACACAAAAGAACGAATTGTTTTCATTAGTGATGAGTTTGTTAACCCTAGAGTAAAAGACAATATGCTAATTTTAAATGACAATGGTTTATTTAGCATAAAACCTGAGGAAATTAGGAATCAAGACAGTGCTGTTACCTATAAAGGAATAGAATTTAACGATAGTTTTTTTATTCTTAAAAATATGACAGGAAAACTATTAGTTTCAGATAAAATTTTCGGTTTTACTAAAGCTTTAGAACCTTCTATTGAAGAGCCAACTCCTAAAAAATCTATTTTTCATAGGTTTCATTTAATTAGCCTTATACCCGCTTTTTTACTACTATGTTTAACAGGCTTATTTTTCACACATCATC
>JBELFC010000158.1:0-7318 GCA_042093175.1 Tenacibaculum sp.
TATTGCACCTATAATGACTAAAGGTGATAATGTATATCAATTTGGTAATAATGCCTATGGAAAACCAGCAACAGCTTTATGGATTTTAAGAGAAACCATTATGGGTAAAGAATTATTTGACCATGCTTTTAAAACTTATGCAAAGCGTTGGAAGTTTAAACACCCTACCCCTGCTGATTTCTTTAGATCTATGGAAGATGCATCAGCTATGGATTTAGATTGGTTTTGGAGAGGTTGGTTTTATACTACTGATGTAACTGATATTGGTGTTAAAGATGTTAAAAAATATTATACGACCGATGGTCCTAATAACTCTGTAAACTTTGTTCAAGACAAAACAGAAGGTTTAAGCTTTAATTCAAAGAAAAACCCTAAATCAAAATATCATTATGAAATTACTTATAATAAACCAGGTGGTTTAGTTATGCCTATAATTGCTGAGTTTACTTATAAAGACGGAACTAAAGAAAGAAAAACATATCCTGCTCAAATTTGGAGGCTTAATGACAAGCAAGTAACTAAAATATTTTCTTCAGAAAAAGAAATTACTAATATTACAATTGATCCAGATTTAGAAACAGCGGATGTAGATACTTCAAATAATAGTTGGCCTAAGAAAAAAGAAAATAAATTTGAAAAATTTAAGAAAAAAATTAAAGGTTAAATATTAACATATTAAAGTTATAAAGCGGTGTAAATTATTTTACACCGTTTTTTTATACCTTTTTTTCATGCAAATAGATAAAAATTTGTTAAAGTTTTAACATATGCTCTTTTTGACTAAGATTAATTCACTAATTTTCCAATTATTTAAAAACCAATAAGCACAAAATGAGAAAATATACTACACTATTATTTTCAGCTCTTTTTGTATCAGCATCTTTATTTGCACAAGAAACAACTAAGAAAGAGCCCCAAAAAGGTCATATAGACCAAAATAAATTTCGTCAATTAAAAGACGTTTTAGCAACACCAAATGATCAACGTACAGCTTCTGGGGCCCCTGGACATGCATATACTCAGCAAAAAGTAGATTATGTTATGGATCTGCGTTTAGATGAAACTTCAAATAAATTATATGGAGATGAATCTATTACTTATCATAATAACTCTAAAGATCAATTAGAATATTTATGGGTGCAATTAGATCAAAACATGCGTGCACCAGATTCTAAATCTCCTTTAGCTCAATCAAAAGGTGCTAGTGGTTTTCAAACTCCTAAGAAGTTTGTTGAAAATAACATGTCAAAACCTAAAGCTTTTGGTTATAATATTGAAGCTGTTAAAAAAGCAGATGGTAGAGATTTATCATATACTATAAATAGAACAATGATGCGAATAAATTTACCAAAGCCTTTAGCTCCTGGTAATACATTCTCTTTCAAAATTAAATGGAATTACACAATAAACAATGTAGTAACTGATGGTGGACGTTCTGGAGTTGAAGAGTTCGCTGATGGTAATAAAGCTTTTATAATTGCTCAGTTTTTTCCTAGATTATGTGTTTATAATAATGTAGAAGGATGGCAAAACATGCAATTTTGGGGACGTAGTGAATTTGCACTAGAGTTCGGAGATTATGATGTAAAACTTACTGTACCTGCCGATCATATTGTTGAGGCTACAGGAGAATTACAAAATGAAAAAGATGTTTTAACTAGAGAACAACGTAAACGTTGGGAAAAAGCTAGAAAATCATATAAAAACCCTGTTCTTATCGTTACTCAAGCTGAAGCAGAAGCAAACGAAAAGAAAAGATCAACAAAAACAAAAACATGGCATTTTAAAGCTAAAAATGTACGTGATTATGCTTTTGCTTCTTCAAGAAAGTATATTTGGGACGCCATGGCTGTTAACATTAATGGTAAGAATGTTATGGCAGTTTCTTTATATCCTAAAGAAGGAAACCCTTTATGGGAAGAGCACTCAACAAGAACTGTTGCTAATACTTTAGAAGAATATTCTAAATTAACCTTTGACTACCCATACCCAAAAGCAATTTCTGTTAACGCCAATGACGGTATGGGAATGGAATATCCTATGATTTGTTTTAATTTTGGACGCCCGAATCCTGACGGAACATATTCAGATCGTTTGAAAAAAGGGATGATTGGAGTAATTATTCACGAAGTAGGACATAACTTCTTTCCTATGATTGTGAATTCTGACGAAAGACAATGGACTTGGATGGATGAAGGATTAAATTCATTTGTGCAAATATTAGCTGAATTTGATTACGATGCTAAATTATTCGCTCAAAATCCTACAAAAAATATTACGCGTTACATGAGTTTTGATCAAAAGCGTTTATCTCCTATTATGTCTCAAGGAGATTATGTATATAACTTTGGACCAAATGCATACACTAAACCAGCTGCTGGATTATATATGCTTCGCCAAACTATAATGGGACCTGAATTATTTGATTATGCATTTAGAACTTATTCTAAGCGTTGGATGTTTAAACACCCAACACCAGCTGATTTCTTTAGAACTATGGAAGATGCTTCTGGTATGGATTTAGATTGGTTTTGGAGAGGTTGGTTTTATACAACTGACTTTACTGACATAGGTATTAAAGAGGTTAAACCTTTATTTTTAACTGATAAGCCTAATGAAAGAACTAAAAAATTACAAGAACAATATCCTTCATATTTTGCTCGTTTAGGAAAATTAGTTTTCTTAACTACTAAAAAAGAAGAAGCTAACTCAAAAGAAGTAGAAGCACATATTAACGGGTTACCAGCTGCTGAAAAGGCAAAGCTTAAAGAAATGCCTAAGTACATGTATCAAGTTGAATTTGAAAAGCCAGGTGGTTTAATGATGCCTATCATTGTTGAATTAACTTATGCTGATGGTACTAAAAAACGTGAAACTTTCCCAGCTCAAATTTGGAGAATGAATGAGAATAAAGTGTATCGTGTATTCTCTTCTAGCCAAGAAATAAAGAGTATCGTTGTAGATCCTGATTTTGAAACAGCTGATATTGATACATCAAATAATAGTTGGCCTAAGAAAACGACTAATAAGTTTGATAAATTCAAAAATAAAGTTAAGCAATAACTTACTTTTTATATTGTTAAAAAAACGTGGCGAATGCCACGTTTTTTGTTTGCATACATACTACAAAAAATAGTACTTTCGAGTTTTAAATAGGATAGAATGAAAGTTTGTATTGCAGAAAAGCCAAGTGTTGCTCGTGAAATAGCTAATATTTTAGGGGCCAATACAAAACATGATGGATATTTTGAAGGTAATGGATATGCTGTAACCTATACTTTTGGGCATTTATGTACACTTTTAGAACCCAAAGATTATAAACCCTATTGGAAAAGTTGGGATTTAAACAATTTACCAATGCTTCCAGAAAAATTCGGTACAAAAGTTACAGGAGATTCTGGAATACAAAAACAATTTCGAATTGTAAAATCATTATTTGATAAAGCAGATGTTATTATAAATTGCGGGGATGCTGGTCAAGAAGGAGAACTTATTCAGCGTTGGGTTATTAATCAAGCTGATTATAAAGGTGAAATACAACGATTGTGGATTTCATCATTAACAGAAGAAGCGATAAAAGAAGGTTTTGAAAACTTAAAACCATCAGAAGGATATGACAACTTATACTATGCTGGTTATTCTAGAGCCATTGGAGATTGGCTTTTAGGTTTAAACGCTACGCGTTTGTATACTGTTAAGTTTGGAGGCTATAAACAAGTTTTATCTATCGGTAGAGTACAAACCCCTACCCTAGCTATGTTAGTTAATCGGTATACCGAAATTAAAAACTTTAAGCCTGTTCCTTATTGGGAATTACAAACGTTATATAGAGATACTTTATTTAGTTGTGAAGAAGGTCGTTTTCTAAAAAAGGAAGAAGGGCAAACTTTTGCTAATAAAGTTAAAGAAAGTGATTTTGAAATCGTTTCTGTAACTAAAAAGAAAGGTAAAGAATACGCCCCTAAACTATTCGATTTAACCGGATTACAAGTATATTGTAATAATAAGTTTGGTTTTTCTGCAGATGAAACGCTGAAGATAGTTCAAAAACTCTACGAAATGAAAGTAGTAACCTACCCAAGAGTTGATACTACTTTTTTACCAAATGATGTTTACCCAAAAGTTTCTTCTATACTTCAACGACTAACAAGCTATAATACATTAACACAACCTTTATTAGGTAAAAAAATTAGAAAATCTACCAAAGTATTTAATGATAAAAAAGTAACAGATCACCATGCTATTATTCCCACAGGAATTCAAGCTAACTTACAATACAATCAACAACAAGTTTATGATATTATAACTAAACGTTTTATTGCTGTATTTTATCCAGATAGCGATATTTCAAACACTGCTGTGATTGGTAAAGCAGGTGAAGTTTCTTTTAAAACTACAGGGAAAGAAATATTGACAAAAGGTTGGCGAGTTGTTTTTGAATATGGTAAGGAAACTAAAAAGAATGATCTTTCTGGTATGCTTCCTACATTTACTAAAGGAGAAAAAGGACCTCATGAACCTTCTTTTTTAGAAAAAGAAACCAAGCCTCCGCGTAATTACACTGAAGCTAGCTTATTACGTGCTATGGAAACTGCAGGAAAACAAGTTGATGATGATGAAATGCGTGAGTTAATGAAAGAAAATGGTATTGGTCGACCATCAACTCGGGCAAGTATAATTGAAACATTATTTAGAAGAAAGTATATTGAGCGTCAAAAGAAATTAGTAGTTCCAACTCAAACAGGAATTGATTTAATTGATTTAATAGACAATGAATTATTGAAATCTGCTGAATTAACTGGACTTTGGGAAAAACGTTTAAAAGAAATTGAACGTGGTGATTATCATGCTTCTACTTTTATTAAACAAATGAAAAAAATGGTTGATGATCTTGTTTACGAAGTGAGATCAAGCACCAAAACTAAACGAATTTCATATGAAACTCAACAAGTTAAAACTACTCCTAAAAAGGTAAGTGCAAAAAAGAAAACTGTTGTAGGGAAAAAATGTCCTAAATGTAATAAAGGTCAACTCATAAAAGGTAAATCAGCTTATGGTTGTTCAGCATTCAAAACTGGCTGTAAATTTACGTTGCCTTTTGAGTATATGAAAAAGAAAATATCAGAAAATCAACTTATTCGATTATTAGATAAGGGATGTACTACCAACTTAAAAGGTTGGAATTCAGAAAATGGTAAAGTAGAAGGATTAATACGTTTTGATGAAAATTTTTCTCTTAAGTTAGAAATTAAACAATCTTCAAGCACTTCAGCTACTAAAGTTTCTGATTCAACACATATTTTAACATGCCCTAAATGTAAAAAAGGTAAACTTTTAAAAGGAAAAACTGCCTACGGATGTTCTGAATATAAAAGTGGATGTGATTTTGTTTTTACTTTTGAAAACATCAAAAAAGAAGCAAATGGTCAAAAATTAACAAAAGAATTAGTTTATAAAATTATAACTGAGGCATAAAAAAATAGCCCTACAAAAAGCAGGGCATATTCTAATTTAAGGTTTAAAAACCTTCTCCGGGGGGAGGGGGACTTTGCGCTTGTGCTTTTTGAGGATTTAACAAAAAATAAGTCCCTAAAGCTGTCAAAGCCGTATATTTTCCATAATTTCCAATTTTCTTTAATGCTTCTTTTCTCGTAATTCCTTTACTATTTACTTCCTTCATTGATTAAAAAATTATGATTAGTTTATTATAATTTTTTTAGTTGTAATTATATCTTCAACTACTGTTTTAACAACATATGCACCTGAAGGTAATTTATTTAAATCTATTTTATTTTCGCCAACTCCTAGCATAGTTTTATTTAAAACGTTCACCCCAGTAGTATTATAAATAGTTACAGTAAATCTTTTTGATTGAACTCCTTTAATTACTAAATTTTTAGATACTGTAGCATAAATATTAATTTTACTATTATCCACTTCATCAGAACTTAATAATGATGCTTTAGTATGAATAAAAAAGCGCCCCACGTTTGCTACGTCTTCATTAAATGTAACTGTATATTTTGTTTGACTATTTTTTATTTCTATAAATTTATTTAACTTTTTATCTTCTATATATACTTTAAGCCCTTTTGGTAGATTATTAGATGTTATTGAAATACTTACTTGATTTCCTGATTTTGATTTAACTCCAAGCGGGATAACCATATTTTCATATCCTTCACTTGGTAATGATTGAATTGTAAAGTCTTTTTCTTCAGCTCCGTCTAATAAATGAGTGTATAAATCAAAATTTGAACTACCAAAATTACCTATATCATACCCTGGATCTAATCCTATTGTTGCAGTTTGGTAATATTTAATATGAGTATCTACAATAACACCTTTGTTCTCTGCAAATACCTGAATGCTTGGAACCGATTGACTATTTTTTGAAAAAACACTAACACCAATATCACTGTAATTTTGCTGGCTTTTTTTAAAGTTTATAGTATTCATTCCTATTCTAGTTTTTATAAAAAAACCCTGACCTACTGTTAATGAAGTTGGTGAACTTACTAATGATTTTGCTACATATTTATTTTGCAGATTATCCCAAATATAAACCCCAATATTTTCTGGATGAAATTTATTTATATTCTCTTGAATAAAGTTTTCGTTTGAGTTATTATTTATTGGTAAAAATGCTGTGTATGGATTCCCTATAGAGTTCCATTGCTCTTCATTTACTGAAATAGAAGCATCAGTAGTTGTTAATGTTCCAGTAAATTTTATGCTTCCATTCGTAGCTCTAGAAACAATATATCCTTTTCCTTTATCAAAAGTTAAAGTATTAGTTTGAATATCATCTTTAGTGTAATAAACCCATTTACTACCATCTGCTTTAGTATCATCATAATATGCTACAGCATAGCGATTTGGTGTAACTGTAGTATTTATACGAATATTATTTTCAGGTGCTTCAATAAATTCTTTAATACTTTGCCCGGAAACAGGTGCAGTAACCATACTCCATTTATTCGCTTTCAAACCAGCTCTTTCATATGTTATAAAACCATTACTTGTTCCTTTTACAATAAGTACTCCACTAGTAGTTTCTGAAGATTGTATATTTATTATCTTATCTGTATCTAAATTACCATTTACTAAAGTAACTCCACCATTAGAAATATTAAACCCTGAATAATTTTCAATAGTTAAGTCATTCATTACTGCTAAAACTCCTGAACCTATAACTGGTAAGCTAACTAAGCTAGGAATTACAACATCATTAGTTACTAAAGGTAAGTTGTTTCCCACCCAATTCCCTGTATTTACCCAACTAGAATCATTACCTCCAGACCAAACTACTGTATTA
>JBELFC010000159.1:0-7287 GCA_042093175.1 Tenacibaculum sp.
ATAAAAAAATAAGTGTTTTTTCAAAATATAAAAATATACACAAATGTAAAAAAAGCCTTTAACATATTTACGTTAAAGACTTTTATATTAAAGTTTATCCTTTATCTCCATCAGTATCACCTCCATCATTACCACCAGTATCTTGATTAGATCCGTTACCTGGAGTTCCACCAGTATCAGAAGGTAAATTATCTGGTTTCATAGTGTTTGTAATGTTGTCTTTCTTTATTTTGTCTTGTAGTGTTAAGTCTTCACTTAAATCAGTACAAGAAGTAGTTATTAATAGTATAGCAATTAGACCTAGAATAGTTTTTAAAGTTTTCATAATTTTCAATTTTAATAGTTGACATTAGTTTCCCATGCCGCATATGCAGCAATAGTTAGATCGAATGTTTTTCGATAGTGTTAATGCGTTAATTTTAAATTAACGGCATAACCATACATCTCAGAATTTGAGAATGTTAGCAGAATTAATAGCAGGCGAATGCCAGCTTAATGAAGATGTATTACTTATAAGGCCTATTGAGTACAACAGACTTCATGTAAATTCTACTTTGTCGATAAATTAGGAAGCGTTTGTAATTTTGAAATGACGCTAGTTGATTTGAACCCTAAATTAGTGGGTTTTAATCTTACGGTGTTCGTAATTTTAGTAAGCGTTGCATTTGGATGAGTAAACGTCCTTTTTCATTTAGTATGTGCAATTTTAATGTTCTCATAGCATTTTTTAATTTTTCATATACCTAATATACGTTTTTTTTATGATATAGGCAATAAATTCACGTATTTTAACATTTTTAAAATGGATTACTGTTTAGTTTGGATGTTTAGTTGTTTTTTCTGTAATAAAAAAGACATCTTTTGTTAAAAAGACGCCTTTGGTATATTGTGTATAGTATGTGAGTTTTGTTACCTCACTTTTCTATATTTTATTTTACAAATTGCATCCCTATTTATTACTACGCCAGAATCTGCTGCATTTAGCCAAACAAACTCGTTACTTATCTTTCCGTGTAAATACATATGGTTATTATTTAATTATTCATTTTATTTGATGGTGCAAATATTATATTGTTTTTTGGAATACACAAACTTTATTTATTGTTAAGTGTTTGTTTTACAGTGTTTTATGTATGGTTTTTAAGTATGGGATTCCTTCTCAGAGAGTCTCTAAGTTATAGTTGAGTATGCAATGTTTTAGTCTTCAATTGCTTAGTATTCAAGTTCAATTATATTTTGTGTATTTAAATTTTCATCATTATGCTTAAAAAAAATATAAAAAAAAGCGTCCAAATTTACTTGGACGCTTATGTATAGTTAAATTTTCAGGGTTATTTCATCTTAAAATAATTACTAGAATATACATATAGCGCCTTTTTTAATACAATTACTTCATCAATTCCTTTAAATTGACGACTGTTAGTTAGTGCTTTTGGTGATATGTGAGTATTCATTTCTTTCATTTCGGCAGCAAATATATTGGTTTTTAAAAGATTAAAAAGTTCTTTTTAGTTAATAATGGTAAATAAGTAAGCAAAAATGGTAAAAAGTAAGTCAATGACTTACTAAAAGTAAGTCATTGACTTACCACAATAAGAAAAAGTCTAAATATCTTTGTGTCATACTAAAAATCTTAATCAAACAAGGTTAAAATAAACAATGTAAAAAAATAATACTAGGAGTCGTCGGGGAAAATTTCTATGAAAAAGCTATATAAAGAATCTGAATTTCTCATTGTTTAAATCGAAGCATTATTTGAATTATTTTTGCTTAAGTATTAGTGAGGATTCTTTATATTTTTCCATATTTATATGGGTATGAAAGGGTAAAAAAACGTCAATTATTGACGTTTTTTTTTGTTTTAAAATTACTCTTATTTAGAGTAGTTCTAGTTATTCATGTTTTAATAAAGTTGTTAACCTTTAGCTTATATGAATTTAAAGCTAAGGTAAGGATAAGGTAATTTCATAGATGTTGATTTGTGGAATTATTAAAGCTAAACAAATAGAGAATAATGAAAAAATTAAATTTAAGTAAAATTGCATTAACTACTTTAACATGTATCATAGGGGGATTTATATCATGTAAAGATGGAATTGATGGTGTAAATGGAATTGACGGAAAAGATGGTAAGGATGGAAATAATGGAACTGATGGTTCAAATTCATCTGTATATTTAACAGCATCAAAAACACCTAATTTTTTAAAAGTAACAGGACAGTTTTCTCATTTAAAAGTTACTCCGATTTTATCATCGGAAGATGTAATACCAAATAGTCCTAATTTTGTATATGGTTCTATGGCTGATGGTGCTGGTTTATTAGCAGAATCTGATGGAAGTTTTACATTAATTAATAATATTGAGGCAGATTATTCAATTGCAAGAATTAAGCTAAATGAAAAATTAAGACCAACTTCAGGGGATTATATTTTAAATGCTCAAGCTACAGGAAATACAGCACAATGTTCAGGGTCTTTAATAACACCACAAGAACACGGATTTGGTCCTTTGTATTTGTCTGGTGGAGAATGGGGAGGTTCTTCAAAAGGAATTTTTTCTACAGATCCAACAAAAAATGCAAGTGCAGCAGGAAGTGCTACTATGTTAACAGCTTTGGGACAATGGTCTACAGAAAATGCAGTAGCAATAGGAAAAGATGCTTATGCAGGTAAAACTGTTGTTTTCATAGGTGATGACCATAGTGATAACAATACACCTTCAGGGCAATTAGGTATGTATGTAGGAAACCAAGGAGACTTAAATGGTGGTAAGTTATATGGCTTAAAAGTAACATCAGCTGGAATTAATTATGAAGTAGATATGAATGAAGGTGTTGAATATAATGCTGAATTTGTTGAATTAGCTGAAAAGGAGATTAACGCTTTAGATACTGAGGCTAAAACTAAAGGTGTAATGGGATTCTCTAGATTAGAGGACATAGATTGGAGAAGAGGATCTGCTAAAAATAATAGAGAAATTTATTTTTGTGTAACTGGAAGAAGAAAAGATGGTTTAAAAGATAAAGGTACTTATTATGGACGTATTTATAAAGTAGTATTAAATGAAAATGATCCTACAGGAGCAGCAAAAATTACATGTATTTTAGATGGAGACAAATTAACTGGAAAGGCAAAAGATTTTCATAGTCCTGATAATATTTTAATTACTGAGAACTATGCATACATACAAGAAGATCCAAATGGATACTTTGATGTTGCTGAAAAAAATCATTATGCAAGATTATATCAGTATAACTTAACTACCGGAGAGTTAAAAGTAGTTTTAGAGTGTAATCAAGATTATGCAGCAACCAAAGGATATGGTAATACTGGAAAAGCTTGGGAAATTACAGGAATGATAGATGTTACTGATGTTGTAAACACAGGGAAAAATACTTTTATGGTTATTACTCAAAATCATGGTTGGGATCCAGCGGATGGTACAGCATTTACTGATCCATTAGCAAACTCAGATGTAGCTAATAGTAGAAAAGAAGGATCTGTTTTACATATAATTACAGGATTAGATAGATAGTATATTTATGAAAAACAGTTTGTATCAAGCTAAGACATACCTTTGTGTATGTCTTTTGCTTTTAATGATTTCATGTGGTAAAGAGAAAGATAATTATCAGTCTATTAATGTAATTAATAAAAAAATACAAAAACTTTATAAAAAGCATTTGCTATCAACAGTTAATTATTTAGACAGTATAAATACACATGAAAATATTGAGGATAAAAAAAAGCACTACATAAATGCGAGAAAGAATTTTAAATTTCTTGAACCTATTTTAGCTTATTCTGATAAGAATAATTATAAATCATTAAATGCCCCTAATATTTTAATAGTAAAAGGTGAAGAGAGCCTAGATACTAGAGTAATGAATCCAATTGGTTTTCAAGTTATAGAGGAAACATTGTATGAAGACTCTTTAGATACTTTAGCATTAACAAATTTAGTAAATGTAACGAGCGCTAGGCTGAAGTTGATTAAAAATAACTTAAACTTACAATTAAAAGATTACCATATAATATGGTTATTACGTGAACATATTACACGAATAGCTACTACTGGTATTACAGGTTTTGATTCTCCAGTTTTAAATGAATCGTTAAATGAATCAATATATACGTATAAAACTATTTTAGATATCCTTAAAATTAGTGAACCAAAATTCTCTTCTAAAGAGATTTTAAAAAGGTTTATAAAGTTGATGGAGAAAGCCAACTTAGACTTGACACATGATTTTGATACTTTTGATAGGTTTAGTTTTATTAAAAATACCGTTCCTAAGCAATTAAAGCTATTAGTGGAAGTTCAAGAAGATTGGAAAGTTAAGTTTCCTTTTGAAATGGCATTATCTAATACGATGACTTCTCTTTTTTCAAAAGGAACATTAAATAAAACGTATTTTTCAGATTTAAAAAGCGATACTACTTTTTTAAATGAAAAAATAAAATTAGGAAAAAGCTTATTTAATGATGTTACTCTTTCTAAACAATCTAATATGTCTTGTGCTACTTGTCATGTAAAAGATTTAGGTTTTGCTGATGGAAAAAGGGTATTTGATAAAAATCAAACTCGAAATACTCCAACGATTACTTATGCTACTTACCAAAGAGGTTTTTTTATGGATTCTAGAGCTGGGAGTTTAGAAGGTCAGGTTGTAGGTGTTGTTAAAAATCATAACGAGTTTGATATGTCTATGGATTCAGTTGTAGCAAGAGTTATAAATAATGATACTTATAAGTTAAAAATTAAAAAATTGTACAAGAATAAACGCATAGGATATAATATTAGACATGCGATTGCATCTTATGTTAGAACATTAAATACATTTAATTCTAAGTTTGACAAAAACATAAGAAGTGAAGTTAACACCTTAACAGAAGAAGAGAAAAACGGGTTTAATTTATTTATGGGAAAAGCTTTGTGTGCAACTTGTCACTTTGCTCCGGTTTTTAATGGTACAGTACCTCCAAATTATAATGATACTGAGTTAGAAGCTATAGGAACTCCTGATATTGATACTACTAAATTAAGTAAAGACTTAGGAAGGTTTTATTTATATAATACAGAGGAAAGAAAGCACTTTTTTAAAACTCCTACAATTAGAAATATAGCTAAAACGGCTCCTTATATGCATAATGGAGTGTATAATACATTAGAAGAGGTTGTAGACTTTTATAATAAGGGAGGAGGAGTTGGTTTAGGTTTTAATTTACCAAACCAGACATTGCCTTTTGATGAACTAAAGTTATCAGATAAAGAAATAAAAGAAATTGTAGCTTTTATGAAAACTCTAACAGATGATTACTAACTAAAGACTGCCCTAGATGGGCAGTTTTTTATTAACAGAATTTTATGTTGTGCTAGATAAACTTTCTTGTAATTTTGAAATATAACTACGACCAAACCAAACAAAACTTTATGAGATATTTTTCACTACTATTATTGTATGTATTTGTTGCTTGCAAACCTGAGTATTCAGCACAACAAATTATTGATTTATCATTAGAAAAATCAGGAATAAATAAAATTAAAAATGCTACACTTTCTTTTACTTTTAGAGGGAAACTATACGAAGGAAAAAGGAATGAAGGAAACTATGTGTTTACGAGAATTGCTAAATCTGATACATTAACAGTTAAAGATGTATTATCTAATAACGGGTTTCAACGTTATGAAAATAATGAGCTGAAGGAATTATCAGATAAGGATAAAAATAGATTTAGTAATTCGGTAAATTCGGTACATTATTTTTCTGTCTTACCTTTAGGTTTAAATGATAAAGCAGTAAATAAAAAATTACTAGAAACAGTTTCAATTAAAGGAAAAGATTATTATAAAATTCAGGTAACATTTAATAAAGACGGAGGAGGAGATGATTTTGACGATGTGTTTTTATATTGGTTTAATAAAGAAACGTTTCATTTAGAGTATTTAGCTTATAAATATCATACGAATGAAGGAGGAGTTCGATTTAGAGATATTAAGAAAGAACACTTGGTAGAAGGAATTCGTTTATTAGATTATAATAACTATAAGCCTTTAAAAAAAGAGATTGATTTTAAAACTATAGATAAACTTTACGAAGAGGGTAAGTTAAAAAAGGTTTCTGAAATAGTATTAGAAAATATTAAAATACAGTTATAGATAAAATAAAACCATAGATTTTTTATAAAAAACCTATGGTTTTATTTTTTCCTTAACAAGCCTTGCTCTTCTAAAGCAATCACTAATAAATTTATGTAGTCATCAATTGTTTTATCTACTGATCTAGGGTCGATAATATCAATACTTCCTTTCCAAATTAACTCTCTATCTTTTGTAGGGCAAATGCAATAGAGTGACGTTTCTGCATTATAAATTTTATACTTTTCATAATACTTAGGATTATCAATTATCTCTTGATGGTTGTAGTAATCTTCTTTAAACTTAATATCTAAAGACTCTTTACTTATATAGTTTTTAGAATATATAACTCTATCTTCAACACCTTTTACTTTACTTAAAAGTACAGCATCAAAATAATTTGTAGTCAAAATATTTTCAATAACCTTTAATTCTTCTTTTGATTTTTTTTCAACTCTAAATGAAGGTTCAAATATATCTAAACTTATAACGGCTTCTATTTCTCTTGATTCTAGTTCTTCTTTTAATCGATTTTCAAACTTTCTTCTTGTTTCAATGTTTGGAGTTAAACCTACAATTAATACCTTAGAAACTGATAAACGATCTATTTCTGGGTTTTTCCATTGTTCTATGAGTTGTGTTGTATTACAACTATTAAGAGAGATTGTAATTAGAAGTAATAAGAAGAGGTTTTTAAAATGTTTCATCTTTAGAATTTAAATTGTATATCATTTTGATAGATGATAAATTTATAAGTAATAAGAATTAATTATTATGATATTTATCATGGTATTGTTTAGACTCTCATTTTAACTAGTAAAATTTAAATGAAACGAATAAAAAGAGTAAATTCTATTTTCTAAGAAGGACAGTTATTTTATAGTATTTATGAAGAAGAAATAAAAAAAGAAGCTAATTATAACTTCTTTAGAAATATTACACTATTTAAAATTTAATTCATTAATTTGTTTTAATGAGGTTATTTATAAAGTAAATACTTGGTTCTAATTTTTTTAAAGTTGTTTAATTCTTTTATCCAAGAATCTTTAATTTCTTGCTCACTATAACTATCTTCTACTTGTTTTTGCAATATTTCAGTACCAGCAAGTTTTGTGAAAAATGAATTAAAGAATTTTTCTTTTTCATTA
>JBELFC010000160.1:0-7284 GCA_042093175.1 Tenacibaculum sp.
CTGTTTATATAATTTGATTTTTGATATTTTACTGAGTTAAATATAGATATTACTATATATATTGGAATTAGAAAAATGCTAAGTCTTTTAGTGAATTTGTTATCTAAAAAATTATAAACCAAAGGCCTATATAGGAAAGAAAGAGTTAGAAAACTAAATAACCAATAAAAAGGGAAATATATTTTAGATAACCATTTTTTCTTTTTTAAATATCCTTGGGTAATAAAATCAATAAACATTAAAATTGATCCAATACTTAGAATTATCATTAAGGTAGCCCCAATAAAAGTTCTTAAATCTTTAGGTAAATTATCGTTAGAAATTATATAGGTTGCAACAAGAATAAATGTTACTACAATTATTGTAATTGAAATTACATAAAAAATCAATAAAAAAGAAGCTGCAAATAATACACTACAATAATTTTCTAATGAAGCGACATATTTATCAAAAGAAATGATTTTCTTTTTTAAATATTTAGTGAAACGATTATGGTAGTTTAATTCTTCAAAATCAATATCTCCAGAAATATACCGCAAACCTAAAGCTCCAATCCATAAACCTCTTAATACTACATGAACAAGTAAGTTAAATATAAGAATATAGCAAGCTACTAAAGCAACAATTAGTATAATAAAAGAATAAATGTTCTTGTCGTTCTCTGCTATTTCTAAAGCAGTTTTTACATGAGGAAAAGCAGTAAACAAGCCAAAAATAGCAAAACCTGAAATTAATAACTCTAATTGCCAGCTATCTTGTTGTAAACGATCTAGTAAATCTTTAAAAACAGAACTCTTATAGTCTCTACTCATAGCTTGTTATTTATGTTATAAATATACAGCCTTTTTTAAAAGAAAAAAACCACTTCAAAAGGAAGTGGTTGCGTTTTTACTATATGAAATTATTTTATTCGTTTTCTATTTTTTTAGTTAGGTTAAATCCAATAAATAAAGCTGCTCCAGCACAAAGAAAAATTGAAGATATAAAGAATACTTCTGAATCAATTGCATTACTTGGACGGTTTGCCCATGAACCACTATAACCAAAAGCAGAACTTAAAATAGCTCCTAATAGAACACCAACACCAATTCCCATAGCTAATAAGGCTAAATTTAAAACAATTACTCTACCAGTTAATGTAGAACGCTTTCTTTCTCCTTGCATAAAAATTTTGGCATCTACACCTTTTTCTATTAATGCTAAACGTTCTTTGTTTCTCGTTGAATAGAATAAATAAAAAATTCCAAAAATTACTGCGAATAAGAACATAAATACTATTGCTGCTTCCATACTATTATTATATTTAAATGATTATTTTTAATGTGTTTGAAAGGTATGACTGTGATGTTTTAAAAAAGGTTACAAAAAAATAAAAAAAATATTTTTTTGTAAAAGCTGTAACCTTTTTTAGAAAGGAACAGTCAAAAGATGAAATGACTATTAAAAACGACCAAACATATATTAACCAAATCCTCAAAGGAAATACAAATGCTTTTGCTTTTTTAGTAGAGAAGTATAAAACAATGGTATTTACTTTGGCATTAAAAATGTTGAAGAGTAGAGAAGAAGCAGAAGAAATTTCTCAAGATACTTTTATAAAGGCATATAAAAATTTAGATAAGTTTAAAGGAGATTCTAAGTTTTCAACTTGGTTATATAAAATAGCATATAGAACGTGTTTGGATAGTATAAAAAAGAATAGTAAAAAGTATCAAACTGGAACGATAGATGAAATAACAATTAATAAAATAAAATCAACAGAAGGTGTTTTAGACTCAATAGAAAGAAAAGAACGTGCCACAATTATTAATAAATGTATGATTGAGTTACCTGAAGATGAACGTTCAGTTATTTGGTTGTTTTATTTTGAAGAATTAAGTTTGAAAGAGATTATTGAAATTACTGATTTGTCAGAAGCAAATGTAAAAGTTAAGTTACATAGAGCAAGAAAAAGATTATTAACCATAGTAGAAAAAAGAGTTGAACCAGAATTAATAAATCATTATGGGAGAAAATAAGCATATAGAAGAGTTAGATATATTTGCGAAAAAATATATTAAAGAAATAAAGGAAGAATCACCATCCACAGATTTTACGTCAAATATAATGAATGCTATTTTAGAAACTAAAAAGGCAGACGTTTATAAAGCAACGCCTTTAATATCTAAAAAAGTATGGTTTCTTTTAAGTGCTATTTTGGTAGCTTCCATAGTGTATGTTTCAAGAGGAACATCATTAGGTTGGATTCATATGCCAAAAGTAAACTTGAATTTTACAGATGCAATTCAATTACCTAATTTATTTGAAGGAATAACGATATCAAATACAATTTTGTATATATGTTTCTTATTTACATTAATGATTTTTATTCAAATTTATTTTCTAAAAGGGTATTTTACTAGAAAAATTAATATGTAGTTATCTAACAAAGCGAACAACACTAATTTTGCCATTTTTCATTTCATAAATAGCTAACGCTTTAAAAGTATTTCCATTAGCAGTAACTAGTTCTTCATCAATAACAACATTGCCTTTTACAATTCTACTTGTTATTTTACAGTGTAAGTCTTTTGTTTTTTCAAACATAGGAGCATACCTTTTTCGCATTTCATCTATTCCTTCATAACTTAGTTTATTGGGATATGTATATACTTTAACGTTTTTTGCATACGGTTTTAAAAAAGCGTCAATATCTCTTTTGTTATACCCTTCTAGTTGTTCTTGTGCCAATGCTCTAGGTGATGCTTCAGCAACAATAGCTAGTTTTGTACCATTTTTATTTACTGTAACTCTTGAAATGTTATTAATGTTTTCATCTTTGAATTTATAAAACAAAGAACCTCTTTTATCTTTTTTAGGATTGAATTTATAAATAGCTTTTTGGTAAGGAATTAATAAAGTACCATCAGGTAACCAGCATACATCTTCAGTAGTTCCAGTATTTGTGATTTTTTTAGTTTCTTTTGTTTTAAGGTTTAATGACCAAGCTTCCCATTGATCTTTGTTTTTTTTCATAAAACTAACCAAATTAGAGTTTGGTATTTTATGAAGTGAGCGTCCAACTTGCTTTACTATAGCGTAATTAGTTTTCTTTTTTAAATTATTAATGAAAAGCTCTAGTGTGTCTTTAACAATAACTGATGAAATCAACGTGTTTTTATCAAACCAAACTGGGTAAGCGATTACTAAATCTTTAATTAATTCTGAGTTTTCTCCAGTATTAATATCATACTTATAAAAACGTTGCTTACCATTTTTGTCTAATCTAACTGCTGAAAAATGTTTTGAATTTGGAATTCGTTGTGGTGAATATTCACCTCCGTTTGGGGTATTGCTGATAAAAGTTTTACTACCAGAAATCACATCGTATTTGGCAATGTCAATTTCTCCATTTCTATTAGAAGAAAATAAAATAGTGTTATTATTATAAAAATGAGGTTGACTATCATAACCATCATTATTTGAAATGTTTTTAGCATTTGTAGCTATCCAATTTCCATTTACTTCCTTTATATCAAATAAATGAATTTCTGTATTTGTTTGTGCAAATGAAATAGAGGATATAAATAAAAAAGTAAGTAAATTTTTCATGATGTAGTTTATTAAACTACCAAAGTACTAAAAAATCCACTTTGAGTTAACAAAAGTGGATTTTTTAAAATTCATGAATAAGAAAATTACTTTAAAGAAGTAATCCATTTATTTATTTTGTCTTCCAGTAAAGCTAGGGGAATACATCCAGTTTCTAGAATTTGATTGTGAAATTCACGAATATCAAATTTATCACCTAGTACTTTTTTAGCTTTAGCACGTAACTCTCTAATTTTTAATTGCCCAATTTTATAAGATAAGGCTTGGCCTGGATTTGCCATATAGCGTTCAATTTCTGAAATAATACTAGCTTCAGATTCTGCTTCATTATTTAATGAATACTCAATCGCTTTTTCTCTACTCCATCCCTTAGCGTGCATCCCAGTATCAACAACTAAACGAATTGCACGGTGCATTTCCATTCCTAACATTCCAAAATATTGATAAGGATCAGTGTATAAACCTAATTCTTTACCTAAGTTTTCAGTATATAGTGCCCAACCTTCACCATAAGCACTGTACCATAAAGTTTTTCTAAAATCAGGTAAGTTTTTATTTTCTTGTGTTAAAGATATTTGATAATGATGCCCTGGAATAGCTTCATGTAAAAATAACGCTTCATCAGAAAATACATTATATTTTGTTGCATCAGGAATAGGAGTATAGAAAACACCAGGTCTAGTTCCATCTAAAGAGCCAGGGTTATATTCTGCGCTTGCAGAAGCTTCTCTAAACTTTTCAGTTTGTTTAACTATGAATCCAGTTTTTGGTTTGTTTCCAAATAACTTTTCTAATTGCGGCTTCATTTTTTCATGAATCGCATTAAAGTTGTCAATGATTTGTTTAGGAGTAGTGTATGGCATTAACTCTTTGTTTTCACGGACATAGTTAAAAAAATCTTTTAAACTCCCTTTAAAGCCAACTTGCTCTTTAACTTTTTCCATTTCAGATAAAATACGACCTACTTCATTTAAACCAAGATTATGAATTTCATCAGCAGTCATAGTAGTTGTGGTATACTTTTTAATAGCATGTTGGTAATATTCCTTCCCTTGAGGAACTCCATCAATACCACTATCTTTTCTTCCAGCTTTTAAATAATCTTTTTTTAGAAAGTTATATAGACTTTTGAAAGAAGGTATTAATTTTTCATTTAAGATGTTAGTATACTTTTTTGATAACTCTTCTTTCTCTTCATTTGAGAATTTAGAAGGGAAGTTTTTAATAGGAGTATAAAATAAATGATCTTTTAGGGTAGTATTTGCTAATACTTTAAATTGAGGAATTACTTTTTTTATTAAAGATTTTGGTAAAACATAACCTTCTTTAATTCCTTCTTGCATTCTATCTTTAGCAGATTTTAACCAATTATTATAGCTAGCTAATCTAAGTAACCAATTTTCATAATCTACCACAGTTTTAAATGGCTGTGAACTGCTTCCACTTGCAAATTGTCCGATGGTAAGATTAATGGTCCACATTTGATTAATAGGCATCAATAAATCGTTTTTAAAGCTATTTTGAGCAAGAGCAATATCACAATCCCATGCAAGTACAGCCTTACTCATTTGTTGACTTTCAGATAAATCACTATTTTTATAAGATTCTAGTTTACTTTTAAAATAGTCATAAAAAGATTCAGTTTTGTAAGTATATTCCGTTAATAAACTATTAGGGAACTTATCATTATATCTTGTATCTCCAGCTTGTGTAGCACTTATAGGAAATAAACGTAGTTTTCGTTCATTGTACTCCTTTAACAAGTTATCAAAATCAGTATTTACTTTTTGCGTTTTAGTAACTAAGTTTGTGGTTTCTTTTTTTTCTTGTTTACAAGAAGAGAAAAGTAGCGTAGCAGTAATTACTGATACAAATATATTTTTCATGATAATGTTCTTTGATTGCCAACAAATATACCAAAAAAGAAATTTTATTTTTAGCGAACTAGCTTCATTGTGTATGTCATGACTAAGTCATTATCAATTTTTAAGTGAAGATCATAATTCCTTTTTTTATTGACTTTAAACTTAAAAGTAATAATGTTATCTACATTTCTAAGATTATAAATTTTATGATGTTTTTCATTTACTCCAATATATGATACTAATGTTATATTTTTTGTAGTAATCTTTTTCAATGTTTTAAATTTAAAAGTTACCTCTTCTCCTTTCTTTATTTCAATATTCATTTTTGAAGGAGTAATAGGAGTTATTTTATACTTAAAAGCGTCATCATAAATAAGAGGAGAACTTATAAAATCCTGTTTTGAAATATTGGAGTCCAAGAGCCATTTTTTATTTTGAGGATAATGATTTTTAGAAAATAAAGAAGGCTCAGTTAAAAAATAACCATCATTATAATCAAATATAAATGTATAAAATTCATTTGTATAACCACTAGATAAAGAAGGGTCACATAAATACCATTTGTTATTTAATTTTACTGCGTTCCATGAATGATTTATAAGCTCAAAAGAATTAACGTTAGATGTTGAAGTTCTACTATAGCCATTAATAATTTTACATTCTATATTGGAAAGTGAAGCAAGTTCTTTAATTAAATAAGCATACCCAGTACACATTGTTTTTTGTTTTTCTCGTAGTTTTTTAAAAACTTTCGATGTAATAGACTTATTCCAATTGTAAAGAGCGATACTATCGTTTTTGAGTCGCTTTCTTTTCCTTATTATTTTGCGAGAAAGGGTATAGTCACCTTTAATGTTTGATGTAACCCAAAGGTAAATAGCTCTAAATTTTTCTACATCACTAGTTAATTTAGAAGTAAGTTTAAAAGATAGCTGAGGTAAATTATTTAATCTCTCGTTTTTGTATGTTTTAACAATATTTTCAATCTTTTTAAAGTTGATGTTTTTAAAATCAGAAACTTGAGAGTTTGCAAAATAAGTTAAGTTTAGAAAAATAAAGAACAAAATTTTTTTCATAGCAATTTAGTTTTATTTTCTTTTTGATGAATATGTTCTCTTTATTGCAACTTCTCCCATTAACATACATACTTCACTTTTAATAGTAACATCAATTTTCTTATTTGAAGTAAAGTTTTTATCAGAAATGATAACTTCTTTTGTTTTCATTCCTACGAAACTAAAAATTAAAATATCTCCTTTTTTTAGTTGTTTAGGAAACTCAAAATTACCATCAAAATCTGTTTCAGTGCCTATTGTTGTACCTTTCAAAAGAACACTAACACCGGGTAATGGACCTGATTCATCTTTAACAACCCCTTTTACAGTAACTTCATTATTTTGTGATTTAAGTTTTAGTTTTTTGTTTTTTTGAATTACTATTTCTGTTGGCTGTTTACATTTTTGAGCGTTTGCCGTATTTGGAATAAATAATGATATAATTGTTAAAGCTAATCCTCCAATTAAACTTTGTCTTTTGTGTAAATATGTAGTTTCGGAATATGTTTTTAATTGGTGTTTTTTAAATCTTCCACAAGTTTTTTTAGAATCATTATTTTTAAAATAACTAATGATTTCTTTGGAATTCATTTTAGTAAAATCGATAACGTTTTTTTCACAAGAATCACAAAACCCTCCAGAGTTAGTAGGTGTAAATTGATTATAGTCTTCAGAGCAAGGTTTGTTAATTCCTAATGTAAATTGATTTTTCATAATTTTTAATTTTAATTGATTTTTAATCAAACCTATATTTTATTCTAAATATTTAAAAC
>JBELFC010000161.1:0-7250 GCA_042093175.1 Tenacibaculum sp.
GGAACAGAAATTGCAATTCCACCTTTTATTTGTTCAGGGAAAGTATTGTATTCTCCTAAATATTTTAAAGTTAAATTTCCACCTAAGCTAAAACCTATGATAAGAATGTTTTTGTATTGATATTCATTACATAAATAATTTATAATAAAATCTACATCATCAGTTTTTCCACTATGATAAGTACCTAACAATAAATTATCTTCACCACTACAGCCTCTCAAATTCATACAAACGGTATCATAACCATTTTTATTAAGCTGTTTAGAAGTAGTAATCATATAATTAGATTTAGAACTACCTTCTAATCCATGAATTAATAAAATAAGTGTTTCTGATCCAACACAAGAAAAATCTAAATCAATAAAATCATTATCCCAAGTTGTAACTCTTTTCCGCTGATAATTAATAGTATCTCTCATGAACAAAGGACGATAAATTGTATTAAAATGAGGATTTCTAAAAGGTAAATCTGGTGTAAAGTTAGTTGAGATTTTAGGCATATGGTTATATTGATTAGCTATTTTTAACAAATATGACAAAAAACAATGAAAAAGTAAAACTGATAAAATGATTTCTTATTTTCGCCTTTAAATTCTATATACTATGAATATTAAAAAACAGATACCTAATTTAATTACTTTAGGAAATTTATTATGTGGAACAATTGCTACAATTTTTGCAGTTAAAGGAGATTTTGTAGGTACAGCAGTTTTGGTAATTATTGGTATTGGGTTAGATTTTTTTGATGGATTTGCAGCTAGGCTATTAAAAGTTCAAGGAGAATTGGGAAAACAACTAGATTCTTTGGCAGATATGGTAACGAGTGGGGTAGTACCAGGTATTGTTATGTTACAGCTGTTAGTTAATGCTATTGATATAGATGCAGTTGGATATTTTGGCATTGATGAATATGGAAAAACAGGAAGTAATTTACCTTATTTAGGTTTATTGTTAACATTAGGAGCTGGGTATCGTTTGGCAAAATTTAATATTGATGACCGTCAATCAGATAGTTTTATTGGTTTACCAACTCCTGCAATGAGTTTGTTTGTAATTTCATTACCACTGATACTTGAATATTCAGGATATTCATTTTTCAATAATATTGTTCAAAATAAATATTTTTTAATAGTTATAACAGTATTACTAACTTTTGTAATGAATATAGAATTACCTTTGTTTTCTTTAAAGTTTAAAACTTTTTCTTTTAAAGATAATATAGTTAAGTATTTATTTTTAATAGCCTCACTAATACTACTTATATCTTTGAAGTTTGTAGCTATTCCAATCATTATTTTATTATACATCGTAGTTTCATTACTTCAAAATTTAATAAATAAGTAATGACTACTATAGAAGAATGTCAAAATAAGGATGAAATAGAAAAAATTATTTCTGAAATAAATTTTTATAATGATAGTCAAACCGAACGTGTATTACCTGATATTTGGACTCCTATTGAGTTAATTGCAAAAAATAATAAAAGAGAAATTGTTGGTGGTGTTATAGGAGGGGTTGGTTATTACGCTGGTTTTATGATAAAAACACTTTGGGTTGATGAAAGTGTACGAAAAAGAGGTTTAGGAGCAAAACTTTTAAAACAAGCTGAGGAAACTGCTATAGAGAAAGGGGCAAAGCTAACGATATTAGAAACATTTTCATTTCAAGCAGAAGGATTTTATTTAAAACAAGGCTACGAAAATTTCGGTAAAATTGAGGATTTTCCTAAAAAAGGTCAAAACTTTCTATTTTTAAAAAAAGCTTTATGATTTTTATTACAAGACTGTTTTTGATTTTCTTTTTTTCATTCTTAGCAATGTTTTTATATAAAAAGATAGTAGTTTTTAAAAAAGTGAGCTTATTAACTAATAATGAAATTAATGAAGGAGAACATGAAAAGATAAGTTATCAAGAGTCAATTATAATTAATAAACTAAGTTACTCCTTTTTTCTTTTTTCAGGAATCATTGTATTAGGAACTTTAGGTTTAGTTACTGGCAATTTAATAAAATTATTAGTTTTAAATTTATCAGTATATTTTAGAGTTATACTTTATGTGTTATTTTATATGCTTCTTATTCGTATCCCTTTTGGAATGGTGAATAGAATGAATAAAGATGTAATCAAAAACTTAGAGAAAATATTTTTTTCATTACTTGTAATAAGTAGTTTTGTTTTGTCTATTATGTTTGTAGATAGGGTTTTAGTGATTTAAAACTTTTTTTTCTTTAATTCAAAATCTTTACCTAAATATACTCTACGAACAGTTTCATCTTCTGCTAACTCTTCAGGTGTTCCTTCTTTAAGTATACCTCCATTAAACATTAGATATGTTCTATCAGTAATAGCTAAAGTAGCTTGAACATCATGGTCAGTAATTAGAATACCGATGTTTTTATTTTTTAATTGAGCCACAATTCCTTGAATATCTTCTACAGCAATAGGATCAACACCAGCAAAAGGCTCGTCTAATAATATGAATTTAGGATCAGAAGCTAAACAACGAGCAATTTCGGTTCTTCTGCGTTCACCTCCTGAAAGTAAATCTCCTCTATTTTTGCGAACATGACCTAAGCTAAATTCTTCAATAAGCTCTTCTAAACGATTCTTTCTTTCTTCTTTAGTTCTGTCAGTAAACTCTAATACAGACATAATATTATCTTCTACAGAAAGTTTTCTAAAAACAGAAGCCTCTTGAGCTAAATAACCAATTCCTTTTTGAGAGCGTTTATACATAGCATCTTCGGTAATTTCTTCATCATCTAAGAAAATAGCTCCACCATTAGGTTTTATCATTCCAACAATCATGTAGAAAGAAGTAGTTTTTCCAGCTCCATTAGGACCTAATAAACCAATAATTTCTCCTTGTTCTACTTCTAAAGAAATTCCTTTTACAACTTTTCTACTACCGTAAAGCTTTTGTATGTTATCTGCTTTTAATTTCATTTGTGAGTTTAAAAGTTCAATGTTTTAATTTTTAAAAATATATAAAAGATATTACTAGCATCATTAAAACATTGTTAAATTGTTTAATTACTTTCTAATACTTCCCAGTATTCATATGCTTTACGTAAATGTGGAATAACAATGGTACCTCCAACTAACGTAGCAATACTTAATGTTTCCATTACTTCTTCTTTTGTAACTCCACTTTTATGTGCTGTTTCTAAGTGGTAAGCAATACAATCATCACAACGTAAAACTGCAGAAGCAACTAAACCAAGTAATTCTTTAGTTTTTACAGGTAAATGACCTTCTTTAAAAGCGTTAGTATCTAAATTAAAAATACGTTTAATTATTTTATTATCATTAGATAATATTTTTTCGTTCATTTTAGAACGGTATTCATTAAACTCTTGGACTTTTTGAGACATTTTTTTGTTGTTTTTTTATTACATATTTTGATACATAAATACTTACTTCATATAGTATCATAATTGGCACTGATACTATAACTTGGCTAGCAACATCAGGAGGTGTAATAATAGCTGATAAAATTAATACTACTACTAATGCATGTTTACGATATTTACGTAAAAATTGAGGTGTTATAAGTCCTATTTTTGATAAGAAAAAAATTACAACCGGTAATTCGAAAAATACAGCTACCCCCAATAACGTATTTGTTATTAAACTAATATAGGCTCCTAATTTAAAATTCTTAACAATAGAATCTCCAATGGAAAAATTATAAAAGAAGAAAACTGACATAGGTAAAATTACATAATAACTAAATAGTACACCTAAAAAGAATAATAGTGAAGAGGTAAAAATAAACCCTCGAGACTTTTTTCTTTCTGTACTGTGTAAACCAGGTGCTATAAAACGCCAAAACTCCCACAAAACATAAGGAAAAGCAATAACAAAACCTAGAATTAATGAAGACCATATACCCGTCATTAATTCTTCAGTTGGATTAAGTACTTGTAGTTCTTGGGCAAATTCTATGTTACAAAAACTACTATCTATTCCAATAGCAGAAAAAATTTTACAAAAAAATTGATATGTTGTAAAGTCAGGTTTTAAATGGGCTAATAAAAATTCATTAAAAATGAAGTTAATATTAACAAATATTACGATTGCTAAAATAAATATTGCAGCAAAACTTCTAACTAAATGCCATCTTAATTCTTCAAGATGGTCTAAAAAAGACATTTCTTTGGTAGCCATTGTTAAAATATTCCTTCTTTTATTAAATCATGTAAATGTACAACACCAACATACTTATTTGAATCATCAATAGCTAATATTTGTGTAATACTATTGTTTTCTAAAGCGTCTAAAGCATCAATAGCCATAGCATCAATGTGTATTGTTTTTGGATTTTTACTCATTATATCATTGGCAGTAAGCTCATCAATTTTAGTAGTCTTAGCAAGCATACGCCTAATGTCACCATCAGTAATAATTCCAACAATAGAACCATTTTTATCAACTACTGCTGTTACACCTAATCTTTTTTCTGATATTTCAATAATAACTTTTGTTAAAGGGTCAGAAATACTAACTTTAGGTAATTCATTGTTTTTAACAAGGTCAGAAACACGTAAATATAAACGTTTCCCTAAAGCCCCTCCTGGATGATACTTTGCAAAATCACTACTAGTAAACCCTCTTAATTCAAGTAAACAAACAGCTAAAGCATCTCCTAAAACTAATTGAGCAGTAGTACTTGAAGTAGGAGCTAAATTATTAGGACATACTTCTTTTTCTACATAAGAATTTAACAAGAAATCAGCATTTTTACCTAGAAAAGAGTCTGGATTTCCAGTAATAGCTATTATTTTATTATTAGAATTTTTTATTAAAGGTACTAATACTTTTATTTCAGGAGTATTTCCGCTTTTAGAAATACAAATAACGGTATCGTTTTGCTGAACATTCCCTAAATCACCATGTATAGCATCAGCTGCATGCATAAAAACAGCAGGAGTTCCAGTTGAATTTAAGGTGGCAACAATTTTTGAAGCTATGTTAGCACTTTTACCAATACCAGTAACAATTACACGACCTTTAGAATTTAGTATAAAGTTTACAGCATTTATAAACGAGTTATTTAATAAATTTGCTAAATTAGCAATAGCATTACTTTGAGAAAGTAATGTTTCTTTAGCAATTGAAAGGATATCGCTTGAGTTTTTCAAGTTTAATAGTTTAAGTATAATTTAAAAGTGTAAAAATAGAAATATTTTAGGTACAAAATCTTTTAATAAAAAGAAAGTTTATATCTTTTATTAATAGTTTTTTTATAAATTAGATTTCTGTTTTTAATTTTATATTAAAAGAAATGAGTATAGAGCAGTCGGATTTATATGAAGCATTAAAGAAAATCTTTGGATTTAATAAGTTTAAAGGTTTACAAGAAAATGTAGTAAATAGCATTTTAAATAATGAGAACACATTTGTGATCATGCCAACGGGGGGAGGTAAATCATTATGTTATCAATTACCAGCATTAATGAAAGAAGGAACTGCAATAGTTGTTTCTCCGTTAATTGCTTTGATGAAAAATCAAGTTGATGCTATAAGGGGGATTTCAGAGAATAAAGGAATAGCGCATGTTTTAAATTCATCTTTGAATAAAACAGAAATAAGCCAAGTAAAATCTGATATAGAGAACGGAATAACTAAATTGTTATACGTTGCTCCTGAATCACTTATTAAAGAAGAATATGTAACTTTTTTAAGGCAACAAAAAATTTCTTTCGTGGCAATTGATGAAGCCCACTGTATTTCAGAATGGGGACATGATTTTAGACCAGAATATAGAAATCTTAGAACAATTATCAAACAAATTGATAATGTTCCTATCATAGGTTTAACAGCTACAGCTACTGAAAAAGTACAAGAGGATATATTAAAAACACTAGGCATGAGTGATGCTAATGTTTTTAAAGCTTCGTTTAATAGAGCTAATTTATTTTATGAAGTACGTCCAAAAACAAAGGAAATAGAAAAAGATATTATTCGATTTATCAAAACTAGAATAGGTAAATCAGGAATTATTTATTGTCTAAGCCGTAAGAAAGTAGAGGAAATAGCACAAGTATTACAAGTTAATGGTATAAATGCGGTGCCTTATCATGCTGGTTTAGATGCAAAAACTAGAGTAAAACATCAAGATATGTTTTTGATGGAGGATTGTGATGTCGTTGTTGCCACTATTGCTTTTGGTATGGGAATAGATAAACCAGATGTTCGTTTTGTTATCCATCATGATATACCAAAAAGTTTAGAGAGTTATTATCAAGAAACAGGGAGAGCTGGTAGAGATGGAGGAGAGGGATACTGTTTAACTTTCTATTCATACAAAGATATTGAAAAGTTAGAGAAGTTTATGGCAAATAAACCTGTAGCTGAACAAGAAGTGGGGCATGCTCTTTTACAAGAGGTTGTTGGTTATGCTGAAACTTCAATGAATAGACGTAAGTACTTACTACATTATTTTGGAGAAGAGTTTGACGCTGTAAATGGAGAAGGAGCTGATTTAGACGACAACATGCGTAACCCTAAGAAAAAGCATGAAGCAGATAAAGAGGTAGTAAAATTGCTTTCAGTAATTAGAGATACTAATGAAATGTATAAGCCTAAAGAGGTAGTAAATACAATAATAGGAAAAGAGAATGCATTATTAAAATCTCATAAAACAACGCAACAACCATTTTTTGGAACTGGAAAAGATAAAGACAATCATTATTGGATGGCTTTAATACGTCAAGTATTAGTAGTTGATCTAATAAGAAAAGAAATTGAACAATATGGTGTTTTAAAATTAACCAAAAAAGGTAGAGAATTTATAGATAACCCAACATCATTCATGATGACAGAGAATCATGTATATGCAACTGATGATGATGGAACTATTATTACTAACACAAAATCTAATGGTGCTGGAGTTGATAATAAGTTAGTTGCAATGCTAAAAGATTTACGGAAGAATGTAGGGAAGAAATTAGGAGTACCTCCTTTTGCTGTTTTTCAAGATCCTTCTATTGATGATATGGCTTTAAAATATCCAATAAACTTAGAAGAGTTATCTAAAGTACATGGTGTTGGAGAAGGAAAAGCTAAAAAATACGGGAAAGATTTTGTGAAGTTAATAGCAAATTATGTTGAGGAGAATGATGTAATGCGCCCAGATGATCTAATAGTAAAGAGTACCGGTGTAAACTCAGGGTTAAAGCTATATATTATTCAAAATACAGATAGAAAGTTGCCTTTAGAAGATATAGCAAAATCAAAAGGTTTAG
>JBELFC010000162.1:0-7143 GCA_042093175.1 Tenacibaculum sp.
TTTATCAATCCATTTATTTAGTTCTTTGTCTGAAGGGTTTCTGAGTTTTTTTTCTCCAATTGTAATAGTAGGGAAATTCAATTTTTTATTTTCATATAATTTACGGAGCTCTTGAGCATATTCACTATTTTTTTCAACATCTAAAAAAATAAAATCAATATTCTTAGCAAGTAAAAATTCTTGGTAATATATGGTTTTATGACACCTTTGAGCTCCGTATAATTTAATAATCATTGCTTATTTTAATTTGTCAGCATATAGTTTTCTAAGTTTACTTAACTTAGGGGTAATTACAAAATTACAATACCCTTGTTCTCTATTTTGATTGTAATAATCTTGATGATCCTCTCCAGCATCATAAAAAATAGGAATTTCACTAATTTCAGTGACTATAGGTTCTTCAAAATAAGGTTGTATCTGTTGTATTACTTCAGAGGCTATTTGTTTTTGCGCTGAGTTATGATAAAAAATAACAGATCGATATTGTGTTCCTACATCAGCTCCTTGTCTATTTAAAGAAGTTGGATCATGAGTAGTCATAAAAATAGTGATAATTTCTGCATACGAAATTATTGTAGGATCAAATATAAATTGGATCACTTCTGCATGTCCAGTCAATCCTGAACAAATTTCTCTATAGGTTGGCTTTCCTGGAACAGTACCTCCGGCATATCCAGAAACTACTTTTTCTACACCTTTTATTTTTTGAAAAATAGCTTCAGTACACCAGAAACATCCACCTCCTAATGTTACTAACTGTTTATTCATTGGTTTCTAATTTAATACTTAATGAGTTTACACAATAACGTAATCCACTAGGCTCTGGCCCATCAGGAAAAATATGCCCCAAGTGGGCATCACAAGTGTTACATAAAATTTCTACTCGTATCATTCCATGCGTAGTATCTTTATGGTATTTAACAGCATTTTCTTCTACAGGTTGCGTAAAACTTGGCCATCCTGAGCTTGAATCAAATTTGATGTTTGAATCAAATAAAGGAGTATTACAGCAAGTACAATTATATTTACCTTCTGTAAAAGATGAGCAAAGCTCTCCGCTAAAAGGTCGTTCGGTTCCTTTTAAACGTGTTATGGTATATTCTTCTGAAGATAATAGTTTCTTCCATTCTTCATTTGTTTTTTCTACTCTTTTCGTTGGAATTGGATTTCCGTTTGTAGTAAAACTGATAATGTTTTTCCAAGTAAGCATATTCTATGTTTTTAAGTAATTAATAGTCGATACAGGAGCTAATTCCTTACAATTATTAATTGTGCTAAAGTTTGGTTATTTTTACATCCTAAAAGTAGCCAATTCATGAGTAATTTATTAGAAAAAGTAGAAAGTTATGTGATAAATTTTTTAAACACTGGTTTAAAAAAGAAATTTGTATATCATAACATAGCTCATACGCAACGTGTAGTAGAGAAGTCAAAAGAATTAGCGGAGTTAGAGTTACTTGATGAAAGAGATACAGAAATACTTCTTATAGCTGCTTGGTTTCATGATACAGGGTATACTGTAGATTTAAATAATCATGAGGAGGAAAGTGTAAAAATAGCTTCTGAATTTTTAAAAAAAGAAGGTGGTGAGGAAATAATAGATGAGGTTACCCGTATTATTTTAGCAACAAAAATGGGTGCAGTACCTACCAGTTTACTAGAAAAAATTGTAAGAGATGCTGATTGTTCTCACTTAGGGAGTAAGAATTATGAGGAGTTCTCTGAATTACTTCGTAAAGAGTTAGAATTAACAAAAGGATTAGAGTTTTCAGATATTGATTGGCTTACTAATAATATTAATTTTTTAACTCAAGATCATAAATATTATTCAGTTAAAGCTATTAAAACTTGGGAAAAGCAAAAAGGTAAAAACTTAGCACAGTTATTAAAAGGGTTAAAGAAAACCAAACAAGAATTAGCTAAGATTAAGCAGAAAAAAGAAGAATTAGCTATTAAAAAGAATAAAATTGATTTACCGGAAAGAGGTATTGAAACAATGTTTAGAGTAGCGCTTAGAAATCATATTACTTTAAGTGATATAGCAGATACGAAAGCAAATATTTTATTATCGGTAAATGCTATTATTATTTCCATGACATTGTCTACTTTAATTCCTAAATTAGATAATCCATCAAATAGCTACTTATTAGTTCCGTCTATTATTTTTATAATTTTCACAGTAATTTCTATTATTCTATCTATTCTTGCCACAAGACCTAATGTTACTGAAGGGAAGTTTTCAAAAGAAGATGTTGCTAATAAAAAAGTAAACTTAATATTTTTTGGTAATTTTCATAAAATGAGTTTACCAGAGTTTGAATGGGCAATGGATGAAATGTTAAAAGATCGTGATTATTTGTACGGCTCACTTACAAAAGATTTATATTTCTTAGGATTAGTATTAAATAGAAAATACAGTATATTAAGAACAACATATACTGTATTTATGATAGGAATTATTGTAAGTGTAATAGCTTTTGCAATAGCTTTTTATATGCAAAGCGGTGCAGCACAGCTATAAAAAACAATAAACTTATTGTTTATAATCGTGTAAAAGCTGATCTATAGTTATTGTTTTATCTGATGTAAAATCATTTTGATAAATTACTTCAACACGTAAAGCTTTTAAACCAGAAACTCCTTGAAGATCTTCTAGTTCTAGTTTTTCTATAGTTCCAAGTTGATTTTTCGATTGCAAATATTTAATATATTTAAGGTACTCTCTAGCATCTTTATCTTGTGAATAAACAATAGCTATTTTACCAGGTACAGTTAATCTGTCATTGGTGTTTTTTATATGAGCTTTGTCTATTCGTTTTTTTATTATTTCATAACGAATGTTATAGGCTCCATCAACATCAAATTGTTTTTCATCCATTCTAAACTTTATAGCTAAAGAATTACTGTGAACTAAAATTAATGAAGCAACTTCTAAATCATGCGTTAATGTTTTTCTGGTAGTATTAGCAAGGTTCTCCATTTCACACATCGTTTGTAATTGCCACAATCGAAGGTTATAGAGGTACAGCTCATCAAACTTCTTTTGCTTTGTTAATGATTGCCCAATGTACATGTTATACTCAACACCATCAGTTTTATAACGTTCAAAATAATGAGGAAACATTTCTTGAGCTTCCTCTTGCTTAGTGTCAATAAACTTAGCTAGTTTGTCATTAAGCTTTGTAACGCTTTGTTCATAGGCTTTACGTTTGTCATAAACTACATGTAAATTTGCATCTAAGCTGTTAGTATATGTTTTTACAAGCTCTGTGAGTTCAAGATTAATTTCTTTTACATGGTTAAAAACTGGGTAAATATCCTTCTTAAGAAAATCTAAAATGCCTATTTCGTCACCGGCTTTTAGTCCCTTTTTTACTTCGTGTAAATATTCTTTAACTCTAAATGTTAGTTCATTATATATCGGTAAATTTTCGGCTTTACAAGCTTCATTTAAAACATTAATTGCCAATGTTAATTGAGTTGTTAAATCGTCTTTAATAGCTGTGTTTCTAGCTATAGAAGATCCTTTAACATCTATTTGACCATATAATGGATATACATTTTCAAAAACAATTTGCTCAATTTTAGCTTCTTCTTGTTTTGTGAATAAAGCATTTTGATATTTTTCAGCAGCTTCATAAAATCGCCATTTTACCGAAGGGTGAATAGAAGTATAATGTTCTTGAATAGTAGCTTCTAAGGTATTTAAAAACTCTTCAGAATTTCTTTCTGCTGCAGCTTTAAAAACTGGAATTATATCTTTTAACTTTTGTTTATTTACTGAGTTTAATTCATAAGGTCTTGGTGAAGCTATTTCAAGTAAAACAAGATCTCTGTTGGTAGATGTTTTTATAGGAATTAGTATAATACTTCCTATATTTTTTTCTTTTAGTTTTTGGTAAAAATCATTTTCACCTGAATTTATTCCATATTGTTCAATATCAGAAAGTACTACTTCTTCATTTTTATTGAAGATTTTAGAAATTATATGATCACAGAAAAAATCATTACAGGTAATTATTGTTCCATTTTCAATTAAAATGCTTTCAGAAATTTTTACTCTAGGAGGTTCAACTTCAATATTACTGACATCATATACTGAAAAACCTACTTTTAAATCTTTAATAGTATAAAATTCACTTAAGTTTTTTTGTAGTTTTTCTACAATACTACCATCGTCTTTTTGAAGTAAATTTGTTCTAATGGCACTTAATGTTTCATCAGCAGTAACATCAAATAAATTCATAATTCCAAAACCTTTAAAAATATATGAATTAGGTGGGAATTTTTCTCTCCAAATATCAATATTATCAAAGTTGTCTAATAACAATTTGATGTCTTCTTTCGTGATTTTTGGAGCATTTTTAGATGGAGAAATATCCATGAAATCTCCGTTGAAAGCAACACGATAATGTTTAGTTACTCCTAACTTTTTATCAGGTATATCAAAAAAGAAAGGTCTTTTTAAATCTACAGGATGATTATATACTGTTCCTAAAATAAGTGTACAAGCATAAATGTACATTACATCATCTTCAAAATTCCGAACTTTTAATTCGTAGTCTTCACCCGCGTTTTCTAGTATATTTTTAAAACGTTCAGTATATTTAAAAGTGGTAAAAGAAAAAGGAATTGTGGCTACTTTGATTTCATTATTTGATAATATTTCAGGAAAAAGAGCATCTAAAAGATGGTTGATTGTATTTTCATGTTTTTTTAATAAAGAAAAATCAGAAAACCCATTGATTAATTCTGGTGCTTTTTCAATTTCACGGATCATTACTTTAGCAGACTCATGGAATGGGTGATGCTTAGAAGTTATATCTGCATACTTTTGAAATATTTCAAAAACTCTTCTAAAACTAATATTTAGTTCTAAAGGAAGTTCTAAGTTTTGAATATCCGTAATACTTTTAATTTCCATGTTGGGTGAATTTCTTTTTGCAAATTTACAAAATAGTAATGGGATAGTCGTTTTTTGGTTTCAGAGCTTGCAGCAAAAGGAATTTATAGGTATAAAAAAAGTCATTATAATTTTATAATGACTTTTTTTGAGTTTTTAATTTTACTTAAAAATAACTACCGTAGTCTCTAATTTTTCCTTTTTTACCTAAGCTATTAAACTTCCAACTAAAGCCTAACATGAAATATTGTTGAAGTACAGTACTTTCAGAATCTTGAATATAGTTAGCCGTAGATGTTCTTCTGGCGTTATTATTTTGTTTTAATAAATCATAAGCTTTTAAAGTAATTGTTCCTTTATCTTTCATTACAGAATAAGCCAATGTAGAGTTCCAAAACCAAGCAGAGTTGTTGAAGCCTACAACATTAGGATTGTAGCTATATCGGATGTCATTTCTCCATTCTAGTTTTTTAGGAAAATTTGTTTTTGTTCTAATATTTAAATTATGTCTTGTGAAGTTTAAATTATTAAAGTTATCTATGTCAAAAGTTGTATTTGATAACGATACAGTGTATCTAGGCTCTATACTTATAATTTTATTCCATTCAAACGTAAAACCAATATTTGGTGAAATAGAAGTTGTAGTTGATTTATATTGAATATCATTAAAGAAGTTTATACTTCTATTACCGTTTATATTTGTTCCAATTCTTAATTTTATAGTGGTAATAGAATCTAATTTTACTTGTTTACTATAACTACCACCTCCCCAAAAGTTATATCCACCATTTACATTTTCGTAAGTAGTAGTTCTAACAAAATTAGCATCAATACTACTTTTTGAAACTACTTGGTTATTTACTAAATCACCACCAGCATAGATAAACATTCCTGTTCTTTTTTGCCAATTATATTTGTTGAAGTTAAGATATACTCTATGTCTTTTAATAGGCTTTAATAAAGGATTACCCGTTATAATATTTAATGGATTACTAACATTTTTAAAAGGTTGCAGTTGAGTAATAGAAGGAGCATCATTTTCTAAATTATAATCAAAATATATTGATGCTTTTGAGTCAAAACGATATCTAAATGTACTTCTAAGTTTTAAAGCGTTAAAATCTTTTTTTAGGTTTAAATTAGGTCTTAATTTATCGTTATTTTTTAAAGTTCTATTAACATATCCAGCTTCAATGTCAAATCGCCATTTTTTAACTTTATAAGCAATACCTAAAGAAGGTGTTTTAGTTATGTCGTCCGATTTAAAATTAGAACTTAAATCAGTATTGAAATCGGTATATTGATTTAAAGTATTATTAAAATCAAAAGTATTATTTATATTTTCACGTTCATTTTTTCTATAACGATATTCGAAATCTAAAAATAGTTTTTTAGAAATTATAGCATAGCGATAGCTTACACTTGTTCTGAAACTGTTTAAATTATTTTTAATATCACTAAATTGATTTCTATCTTCGACAGATGGTGAGGTACCAAAAATTTCTGTTTTAGAAATATTGTAGTTTTCAGTATCTGATTTATCAATCTGATTTGTGATAGATGCTTTAATAAAAGAACCTTTACTGTTTAATCTTTTGGTAATGTCAATATCATTTTCAAAGTTGTTAGCACTTGATTTAGACCTTGAGTTGATAAAAGATTTATTGGTTAATGTTTTGTCTTTGTCAAAAGACTCTTGAAGATTATTGTAAGTACCTTCTCTATCATTTTTTATAAATCTAGGAGCAACATTAATTAAAAATGTAGAATCAATTTCTATATCAAATTCAGCGTCTATATTATGATTATCGTTTTCATCAAAAGTTGAAGAGCTTGAATTAGAGAAATAACGACTACCATCAGGTAAAATATTTTCTCTATTTCTTTTAGAGTCATTGTTAGATGAACTCCCAGAATAAAAATAGTTTAAATTAACATCTAACCCTTTTTTGTAAGTGTCTGCATAAGTAACTCCTGCTGTTTTAGATTTAATAACTCCTTGACCACCTCCAAAACGTCTTCCGTTTACACTGAAAGATCCATTACTACTAAACCATGTATTACCACCTCCAAACATTTTTTGAATTTCACCAAAACTAAATCCGGGTGAATTAATATTATTGGTACTTGCTAATACACTAATTCTTCTATCATTATTAAAACGGTTAACCATAGTGGCACCTTCATAACGTTTATCGGTTCCTGCACCTGCTGAAATTCTTCCAAACCATCCTTTGTTA
>JBELFC010000163.1:0-7112 GCA_042093175.1 Tenacibaculum sp.
ATTATCTCCAGGAGCAGATGCACATTCAAGATCAGATCGTGAATTACATGGTCAGAGTATGTTTGAGCATAATAAAGAAATGCAAAAGGAATTATTAGCATTAAAAGAAAAGCATCCTAATAAGCGTGTTATGTTAATTGCCGACAAAGGAACTATGGGAGTTGGATCTTCTAGAATGTCTGGTGTAAATAACGTTGCTTTATGGACAGGTATTTCTTCAAGCCCATATGTGCCATTTATTAATATTGCTCCAGTTATTGCAGGAACCAATGGTATCGCACCAATTTTTTTAACTACCGTTGGAGTAACTGGTGGTATTGGTATCGATTTAAAAAACTGGGTAAAGCAAAAAGATGCTGATGGAAATACGATTGTTGATGAAGAAGGAGAAGCAATCTTAAAAGAAGAATATTCTGTTGCTACAGGTACTGTATTTACTATAAATACAAAAACAAAACAATTGTTTAAAGGTGATAAAGCAGTAAAAGATATTTCTACAGCTTTAACACCACCAAAAAAGGAGTTCATTAAAGCAGGAGGTTCTTATGCTGTTGTTTTTGGTAAGAAATTACAAAGCTTTGCTTGTAAAGTTTTAGGTATAGATGTACCACAAGTTTATGCAGTGTCAAAAGAAGTTTCTATTGAAGGACAAGGGTTAACTGCTGTTGAAAAAATATTTAATAAAAACGCTGTTGGAACTACACCAGGTAAAACATTACATGCTGGTTCTAATGTAAGAGTTGAAGTAAATATTGTAGGATCTCAAGATACTACAGGGTTAATGACTTCTCAAGAATTAGAAATGATGGCTGCTACAGTAATCTCTCCAATTGTTGATACAGGTTATCAATCAGGGTGTCATACAGCTTCAGTTTGGGATGATAAGTCTAAGGCTAATATACCAAGATTAATGAAGTTTATGAATGATTTTGGATTAGTTACTGCACGTCACCCAGAAGGGAAATATCATGCAATGACGGATGTTATTCATAAAGTATTAAATGATATTGCAGTTGATGATTGGGATGTAATCATAGGTGGAGATTCTCATACACGTATGGCTAAAGGTGTTGCCTTTGGAGCAGATTCAGGAACCGTTGCTCTAGCATTAGCTACCGGTGAGGCTACTATGCCAATTCCAGAGTCTGTAAAGGTTACTTTTAAAGGAGAAATGAAATCCTACATGGATTTTCGTGATGTGGTTCACGCTACTCAAGAACAGATGTTAAATCAGTTTGAAGGGGAGAATGTTTTTCAAGGAAAAATTATAGAAGTACATATTGGTACATTAACTTCTGATCAAGCATTTACATTTACAGATTGGACTGCTGAAATGAAAGCAAAAGCATCTATTTGTATTTCTGAAGATGATACGTTAATAGAATCATTAGAAATCTCTAGAGATCGTATTCAAATTATGATTGATAAGGGGATGGATAATCCTAAGCAAGATCTTAAAGGATTAGTAGATAAAGCAAATAATCGTATTCAAGAAATTAAAACAGGAACTAAATCGGCATTAAAGCCAGACGCAGATGCTAAATACTATGCTGAAGTTGTTATCGATTTAGATAAGATAGTTGAACCGATGATTGCTGATCCTGATGTGAATAATGAGGATGTATCTAAGCGTTATACGCATGATAATATTCAACCATTATCTTTTTATGGAGGAACTAAAAAAGTAGATTTAGGCTTTGTTGGTTCTTGTATGGTACATAAAGGAGACATGCAAATATTGGCACAAATGCTTAAAAATGTTGAGGCTCAAAAAGGAGAAGTAGAATTTAAAGCACCTTTAGTTGTTGCACCACCTACATACAATATTGTAGATGAATTAAAAGCAGAAGGTGATTGGGAAGTTCTAGAAAAATATGCCGGATTTGTATTTGATGATAGTGCTCCAAAAGCTGTTGCAAGAACCAAGTATGAAAATAAATTATATTTAGAACGCCCAGGATGTAGCTTATGTATGGGGAACCAAGAAAAAGCTGAACCAGGAGATACTGTAATGGCTACTTCAACTCGTTTATTCCAAGGAAGAGTAGTAAGAGATACTGATGCTAAAAAAGGTGAATCTTTATTATCTTCAACACCTGTAGTTGTTTTGTCTTGTATATTAGGAAGAACACCTACTATGGAGGAATATGAAGCTGCTGTAGACGGTATTGTATTAACTAAATTTAAACCATCTCAAAAGCAATTAGTAATGTAATATTACATTGTTTTTTAAATATATAAAAATCTGAGTTTTTAACTCAGATTTTTTTTATGACATATATTAATCAATTAATTAGATGTTTGTATTGGTATTAATTATAAAGGAATCAGTTAGGTTACCTGATTTTTTGCTAAATTGAGACTTGAAACAAAAACTAAACAAAAATATATGGCTTTCGATATTGAAATGATAAAAGAGGTGTATCAAAAGGTAGTTGAAAGGGTAGATGCTGCTCGTAAAATTACAGGTAAACCTTTAACGCTAGCAGAGAAAATTTTATATACTCACTTATGGAACGGAGCTCCGAATACAGCATTTGTAAGAGGAAAAGACTATGTAGATTTTGCACCGGATAGAATTGCTTGTCAAGATGCAACTGCTCAAATGGCATTATTACAATTTATGCAAGCTGGTAAAAAGAATGTAGCAGTACCAACAACTGTTCATTGTGATCATTTAATTCAAGCAAGAGTAGGGGCAGACAAAGATTTGCAAGCTGCTTTAAATAATAGTAATGAAGTATTTAATTTTTTAGAATCAGTTTCTAACAAATACGGAATTGGTTTTTGGAAGCCTGGAGCAGGTATTATACATCAAGTTGTGCTTGAAAATTATGCATTCCCAGGGGGAATGATGATTGGTACAGATTCTCATACTGTAAACGCAGGAGGTTTAGGTATGGTAGCCATTGGAGTTGGTGGAGCAGATGCAGTTGATGTGATGGCAGGAATGCCTTGGGAACTAAAATTCCCTAAATTGATAGGAGTAAAGTTAACAGGTAAATTATCTGGATGGACTGCACCAAAAGATGTTATTTTAAAAGTAGCTGGTATTGTTTCAGCTAAAGGTGGAACTGGTGCTATTGTAGAATATTTTGGTGAAGGAGCTAAAGCAATGTCTTGTACAGGGAAAGGTACAATTTGTAATATGGGTGCAGAAATAGGGGCTACTACATCTACTTTTGGTTATGATGAATCAATGGAACGATACTTACGAGCTACTGATAGAAGTGATGTTGCAGACGCTGCTAATGAAGTTAAAGATTATTTAACTGGTGATGCTGATGTTTATGAAAACCCTGAACAGTATTTTGATCAGGTTATTGAAATTAATTTATCAGAGTTAAGCCCTTTATTAAACGGGCCATTTACTCCAGATTTATCTACCAAGGCTGGTGAGGAAATGACAACTAAAGCAAATGATAATGATTGGCCTTTACAAGTTGAATGGGGACTAATAGGTTCTTGTACAAACTCGTCTTATGAAGATTTATCTAGAGCAGCATCTATTGCTCAGCAAGCTATTGATAAAGGATTAAAAACAAAAGCAGAATTTGGTATTAATCCAGGTTCTGAAAAAGTAAGGTACACAGCAGATAGAGATGGTATTTTAGAAGTTTTTGAAAATTTAGATGCAACGATTTTCACCAATGCATGTGGTCCGTGTATTGGTCAATGGGCACGTTATGAAGATCCTAAAAATGCACCTAAAAACTCTATAATCCATTCATTCAATAGAAATTTTGCAAAACGGGCTGATGGAAACCCAAATACTCATGCCTTTGTGGCATCGCCTGAATTGGTAGCTGCAATTACTATTGCTGGGCGTTTAGACTTTAATCCAATGACAGATAAGTTAATTAATGAAAATGGAGAAGAGGTGATGTTAGATGAACCAACAGGATGGGAACTGCCTCCTAAAGGTTTTGAGGTAAAAGATGATGGGTATTTAGCCCCTGAAGAAGATGGAAGTGGTGTAGAAATTAAAGTTAATCCTGATTCGGAACGATTAGAATTATTAACACCATTTATTCCATTAGGAACTGAAATTAACGGGGCTAAATTATTAATTAAGGCTCATGGAAAATGTACAACAGATCATATTTCTATGGCTGGACCATGGTTACGTTATCGCGGGCATTTAGATAATATATCTAATAATTGTTTAATTGGAGCAGTAAATGCTTATAATATGAAAACTAATTTTGTGAAAAATCAGTTAAATGGTGATTATGATGCTGTACCAAAAACGGCAAGAGCTTATAAGGCGGCGAATGTAAAAACAATTGTTGTTGGTGATCATAATTATGGAGAAGGTTCGTCTAGAGAGCATGCCGCTATGGAACCTCGTCATTTAGGGGTGGCTGCAGTATTGGTAAAATCATTTGCTCGTATTCATGAAACAAATTTAAAAAAACAAGGAATGTTAGGTTTAACGTTTTCAAATGAAACTGATTATGATTTAATTCAAGAAGATGATACGTTTAATTTTCTAGATTTAAATAAATTTAGTCCAGGGAAACCACTAACAATTGAAGTAGTTCATTCTGATGGATCTAAAGATATTGTTATGGCAAATCATACATATAATGAAGGTCAAATAGAGTGGTTTAAAGAAGGTTCAGCTTTAAACTTAATAAAAAAACAAAACGCTTAGTATTAGTGTTTTATATAATTACAAATGAGCTCTGGTATTTACCAGAGCTTTTTTGTAATGTATGGACTTTTTTTTAGACAAAATATCAGAACCTTAAAACTACATGTTATGAGTGCAATTTGGTATTTTGAAGATATTAACTTATTTAAGATATTATGCCCACATAAATATCCTGCATATAAAGAAAATCACAAGGTAAACTCTTATAAGAAAAGCGATTATATTTATTTTGAAGAAGATACTGCCAATAAAATTTATCTTATTGATAAAGGTAAAGTTAAAATAGGCTACTATACAGAAGAAGGTGATGAAGTTATAAAGTCAATTCTTACAAAAGGTGAAATTTTTGGAGAGAAGGCAATTTTGGGTGAGGATAAGAGAAATGAATTTGCACAATCTATTGATAATACTACTTCTATTTGTCCAGTTTCAAAAGATACTATGTACGAATTGATGAGAGATAACGTTTCTGTGAGTTTTAAAATTTATAAGTTTATTGGTTTACGAATGAAAAAACTTGAAAGAAGGTTACAATTATTATTATATAAAGATACCAGAACACGTTTAATTGAGTTTTTTAATGAATTATGTGATGATTATGGGTATGAATGTGATGAAACGGGAGATCACATAATAAAACACCCTTATACACAAAAAGATATAGCAACCTTAATTGGTACTTCAAGACCAACATTAAATACATTGATGAATGAGTTAAAAAGTGAAGAAATCATAGATTTTAAAGGAAAAGAGTTAAGATTATTGAAAAAAGTAGCTTAAGTGTTAGCTAGCTAACATTTTAATATAATCATCTAAAATATCTTTGTAAAAGTAATCTTAAAAACAAAAAACAATGAGAAAAATAATTTTAGGTGTTTTAGCTGTAAGTGCTTTAGCTTTTACTTCTTGTAGTGACGATGATACTACTGCACCAAGTACATCAGTATTAAATGTAAATATTAATGGTTTAGAAAATTTGGGAGCCAACTTTAAATATGAAGGTTGGATTATTGTTAATGGAGCACCAGTTACAACAGGAGTTTTTACAGTTGATGATTCTGGTAAATTATCAAAAACATCGTTTGTGGTTAGTTCAGCACAACTTGCTGTAGCTACAAAATTTGTTTTATCAATAGAACCAGCAAATGATACTGATCCTAAACCAGCCGATACTAAAATTTTAGCTGGAGATTTTTCTAGTAATACAGCAAGTATTTCTTCATCAGGGATAGTAGGGGATTTTTCAAAATCAGCAGGAAAATACATCTTAGCAACACCTACAGATGGGATGGCTAATAATGAGCGTAGTGGTGTTTGGTTTTTAGATAATTCGAGTGGAAGTGCAACTACAGGTTTAACTTTGCCAACATTATCTGCAGGATGGAAGTATGAAGGATGGGTAGTAATGAATGGAACTCCAGTGAGTACGGGTACTTTTACAGATCCTGCAAAGGCTGATGATAATGCTGCAACTTCTACTTTTAAAGGAAGTATGGGGAATGGTCCAGGGTATCCAGGTGAAGATTATATACAAAATGCACCAACAGGCTTAACATTTCCAACTGATTTAAGAGGAAAAAAGATAGTTATATCTGTTGAACCAGATCCAGATAATAGTACTAAACCATTTGCTTTAAAACCATTAGCTCATGATGTACCTACAGATGCAGTAGATCATAAAGCATATGCGATGGGTAATGGACCAGTATCTGCCATTACTGGAACAGTAACACGATAGTTTTTTGTTTATAAGTCTTTAAAATTTAAGAGTAATCAAGTATCTTTGGTTGCTCTTATTTTTTTAGAATGAAGTATAGTCAATTAACAAAAGAACAGTTTGAAAGTTTGCATAATGAGTTTGCTAGATTTTTAGCGACGCAAAGTATAGATGTGAACGAATGGAATCAAATTAAGAAGGAAAAACCAGAAGTTGCTGAAGATGAAATGAATGTTTTTAGTGATGTTGTTTGGGATGATGTACTTAGTAAAACAAAGTATTTAGAACATTTTTCTCCAAGAGTTTTAAACCTTTTTAAATGTGAAAAAGAAAATATTCATAGAATTGTTGTGCAAATAACTAATAAAGAAATAAATTTATTAGAACAAGAAGGGTATGAATGGTTACTAAAAAACACACAGAGTAATGAGGTAGAAATTTTAGAAGGAACCAAAGGTTATAATGAAGAAAGAAATACTGAATTATTTGATTTAATACAGAAAGGGAGTTCTATTTCTAAAGGAGAGCTGTTTGAGTATTTTAATAAATTAATTACTAGTAAGTAATAAGATAATTAATAATTTACTTGATTACCATTAATAAAGGTTTTTATACATTTAATTTCACCAATTTCATTTGTTTTTAAAGTATAAGGGTTTTTATTTACAATAATAAAATCAGCATATTTTCCTTTTTCTAAAGAACCAATTTTATCTTCTTTATGTATTTGAAAAGCAG
>JBELFC010000164.1:0-3936 GCA_042093175.1 Tenacibaculum sp.
TTTCATTCATAAAAAACAGCCATTTCATCTAAAGTTTTTCTTTTTAAATCTGGAACATAAACAGGTGTTTTTGGGTATCCAACAGGAAGTAATAAAAAAGCTCTTTCATTGATAGGTCTGTCTAATACATTTGTTAAAAAATTCATAGGACTAGGCGTGTGTGTAAGTGTTACCAATCCAGCGTTATGAATAGCAGAAATAAGCATTCCACAAGCAATTCCTATCGATTCATTAACATAGTAATTATTGCATTTTTCTCCGTTTACATCAAAATCATAAGCCTTTTTAAAAACAACAATTAACCATGGAGCATCTTCTAAAAAGGGCTTGTGCATATCTGTGGCTAAATGTTCAAGATCTTTTTTCCAACGTTCACTCATTCTATGTTCATATCCTTCTTTTTCCTCTATTTCAGCCGCAATTTTAATTTTAGCTTTAATAAAAGGGTTTGATACAGCGCAAAACGTCCAAGGTTGATGATGCGCACCAGAAGGAGCAGTTGATGCACTTTTTATTATATTTTCAATTACTTCCTTTGGTATTGGTTCAGAAGAGAATTCTCTTACGGATCTTCTTTTGTTAATCCATTCATAGAAAATTTCACTTTTTTCAATCATTTCTTTTTTGGATATTTTAATTGAATCATACTTGATATGATTGTATCCATTGATGTTAATGTTTTTTGAAAGTTCCATAATTGAAATTATTATTATTTTAAATCTTGAAAATAAGATTTTTAATACACCAATTTAAGAAAATATTTTATAGTGTATTATTGTTTGAAAATAGAAAATATTTGGAAGGAAGAGATTTTTTTACAATTGTTAGTGTATTTTTAATACTTCTTCTTGTTTACCTTCTTTAAATTGTACTTCTGCTGTTAGTTTCCCATCTTCAATAGCGTAAACCTTCCATATTCCATGTCTTAATCCGTTTTTCATCAAACCCACTCCGGCTAAATGTCCTTTTTCGTGAAACCATTTCATTAACCCGTTTGCTAATCCATTTTTATAATACCCTTCTAATACTAAAGTGCCATTATTCGACCATTCTTTATGTAGTCCTTCTTTTTGATTATTTATAAAAGCTCCTTCACTTTTTATCTGACCGTTTTTATAGAATTTTTTTAAAATTTTCATTTTTTTATCTTTTTTGTAATGGAAAGATTTTGAGGTATCCGTGTTTATGCTTTTAGAATTGTTGTTATTTGTTTTTTGTTCTTTTTTGTATTGTTTAACACACCCATAATTCAATAGTATTATAACTAATAGAAGCGATTTTATAAGTGCATTTAGTTTGATAATGTAAAAACCTTGTTTACTTATGATCTCTTTTTTTAGCATACTTAAACTTACTGAATTTTTTAGGAAGTTTATTCGTTACTTCAAGTTTGTTTGATGTTATGGTTGGTTTTATTTTAATCACTTTAGTATCGTTATCAATTTCAATTTCATGCTTACTTCTCATATTTACTACATCAATATGTAATACCTTAAAGTTATGTTTACCATTTTTAAGGTTTAATATAACATATTCACTAGGTCTTATTTGACCAAGTGGCTTATTGTCAAGCCATATATTTAAACGAGCAGTATTGTCAATTTTGTGTAGAATATTTGAGCCATTATAAATTAAAATATTACCATTACCTAAATCATTTAATCGAATATTTTTTATAGTTGTTTTTACAAAGTTATATTGAGAAACGATAGGTTTTAATGCGCAGGAATTTAAAAGGATAAGGGTAAATAAAGTAATAGTTAGTTTTAATTTTTTCATCTTAATTTTTTTTAATGCTTAGGGTTAGAGTTTTTCTTGTTTGTATGTGAAATATAGTAATTTAAAAATACTATACGTTCTAACTAACATAGCATTAAATTTTTATTATTCATTGTTTAAATTGAAAAAGTTTGATAATGATTAAATTGAATAAAAAAAACCTGGCTTTATACCAGGCTTTTAGTTTAGCTATATATAGTTTTTAGTGTTTTGGTATACTAGCGCTTCCATCTGGAACAGCAGTATAAAGTTCAATGCTTTTGATAGAACCAGCCTTTCGTTTTCCATTAACCATTTCAGTACTTCTTACTGTGGTTAGGCAAGTGTCTCCTTTACCTCCGTCAGTTCCCAAAGAAAGAATCACTTCATCTTGATTTTTATCTATAAAACCAACAATGTACATTAAAGGTACAATAGTTAAAGTTTTATAAGATGTACCATGGTATTCAATTTCAGAGTTACTTTTAATCACAATCGTTTCATTTGATGATGCAGTAACTTTCATTGGAGCCCCAGCAAATCCCATTAAAGGAACAACGTTAAGTAAGGTTTCTCCAGTGAATTGAGCAACATTATAGCTCCCTGAAATATTCACAACAGAACCATAGTAACTACCAGCATTTTTATAGACACTATTGTATTGACGCGTAAATTTGATTTTTAGGTCACTCCCTATCGGATTAGTAATTGGAACTGTAAGCTCCCAACTGTTTCCATTTTGCACGAATGACATGCTGCTGTCAAAAGTATACACGGTAGATGAGGTTCCATCTAAAGAAACTCCAAGGGTAACTGTATAGTCCTCTGTACCATCTTTATGAGTTTTGTACTGTCCTTCTATAGATATAAATGCATTACTAAATACTTGAGAACTTGAATTAATGTGATAGAACCCAGCAAACTTAGCCAATTCTTTACTCGCTGTATTTGTTCCATTAACAGGTTTCTTAACAGGAGTAGCTGTTACTGTTTGTAATGAACGAGGAATAGATAAATGACTATTTTTTAATGAAAAAAGATCGTTGCATACCATTCCTCCTTCTGCAGAAGTTCCCATAATAATGCTATAATTAAATAAACCATCTAATGAGCTGAAAGAAAATACATACATGTTAAGGTTGTAAACGAAAAGTCCCACATCTTGTAGGTTACCTTTATTACCTCCTATGTTGGTATAGTTGTATTGAAGTGTGTTGTCTGTTCCTATTTTAAGAATCTCTGCTCCTTTTCCTTTGTCTTCGTAGTAGGTACCAGCATACATAGCCATTGGAATTGGATTGTTGTAGGTTTCTCCATTGATATTTTCTATTGTTCCACTTAAACCTTGAGTTACCTTACCTTTAAAAGATGAGGTAATTTGCTGACTGTTGTCTTTTCGTGTAAACTCTATAGTAAAATTTGGTACATCACTATTTACATCAGCCTGAGCTGTTAAGGTAGTTCCTGTCCATTCTATAGTTTTGAAAGCCTTGTGTGGTCCAGTAAGATGATATACGTTAGAATTAACACCATCTGGTGAATAGATTAGTGCTACATGAGGAGTTACTTCACCATTTTTAACCAATAGATTAGTGTCAATAGTAAGGAAAGAACCTGTGTTATTAAGGGCATAGTAACCATTGAATGAAATTAGTGGCTCTGCATCTCCAATTGGGTTTACATATGGCGCATCACTTTCTGCTATCTTTAAAAGATAGTTATGTAATTCAGTAGTTTGTTCTGCAGATTTGCTCGTTTTTTGAATTGGTGTAATTGTTAAATTTGACATGATTAGAAGTATTGTGCTGTAATAACAGCTGGTTAGTAAATTCTGAATCAAATTTCAAAAGATTAAGGCCAAAGAATAAAAAAAATGTAATGACGTTTTACTTGATTGTCATAAGAGGGGATAAACATAGTATAAGAAAGAGTACTACCATTATATCAATTCTATAAATAGAAGATAAATAAAATTTTTTAAGGAGTTATATTTAACTAATCGTATGTTATTATATCTAAGTATTTGTTTGTGACTAGTTATTTTTTTAGTTTCATAATTTCTTCCAGTAACGGAGCAAGTCCATTTTTTGTTATCGTATCATTATTCCAAAAACTCAAAACACAGCTAACATAATTATCTCTTACTTTAGTAGCTACATAATAAATTGTCAAAGTTTT
>JBELFC010000164.1:4036-6997 GCA_042093175.1 Tenacibaculum sp.
TCTTCTGAAATGATTTTCCTTGTTTTTCTTAGTTTTATTATTTCGAATTACTGTTCAACAGTGTTTTTAGCATCCTTTAAGTTATAAAAGCAATACTATTCTAAAAAAGGATTGAATTCGAATAGCTCTTTTTAAATATTGAATAGTTTTTATTTAGATGTATTAATTATTGAAAATAAATTCTAAGTGAATAGCACAAAAGAACTTTAAATTGTATAAATGATATTATTTTCAGTTAAAAAGTAAAACTAGGTAAAGTTATTCCAATTCCAATTATTTGTGTTTTTTCATTTTTTTATAATACAGATATAAAGGATGTATTTCAAAAATAAATAAATAAAAATATGCTAGAGTTTTCTTAAGAAAGCTTAAAATTAGATTTATTTTAGTATAATACGAATAATCCTTTCACTTGTATGTGTTCTAATAAGATGTATTTACTTTAAAATTATTTTTTTTACAGCTATTTTCCTTTCTGTAGTTTCAATTTTCAAAAAATAGATTCCTCTCGAAAATTTAGTTGTATTAATTATGTTAGTATTAAACGAGTTTATATATTGTCAATAACTTGTATATAAACTGATTTTTTTAATTGATTTTTTTGATGTAATTTAATCGAGATTTGGTTTTTAGCAGGGTTGGGAAATATACCAATTTTAGATAACTGGATTTCTTTTGTAGATAAAATAGCTGATAAATCATATACTTGTACTTGACCTGAATTAGATTTATTTCCACCATCAGCTAAATTGGCACCAATCCTTAAAGTATTACCATCCCCTGAAAGTGAAACACTTGCTCCAAATTCATCAATCATATCCTCACCATTAATTTCTGTTCCAATTTGCGTCCAAACGTTATTAATGTTTTTGTAAATACGAACATGTCCTGCATTATAACCTTCACTAGGGAAGTTTATATAATTGTAAGGAGCTCCAATAGCTATTATATTTCCATTATCTGATAAAGATATGCTGTAACCTGAACCATCTCCTCCAGCGTGTATTGTATTTCCACCTCTTTCCCCATCTATATCCTCACCTATCTGAGTCCACACATTATTTATGTTTTTTGACGCAAGTTAGAAAACTAGCATTAATAGTGGTATGTAGCAAATTGCTAAAACAATTTTTTTCTATTGTTTTAAAAAAATGTTCCATACAATGGTCAGTATAATAGTGTTTTAGTAAATAAATAAGTGGGTTTTTATCTCAGTTCTTTGTTATTCTTTCACTTCATTTTCTAATATCTCAATCATACTTGCTGCTCTTCCATTATTTGGGTTAAGTTTCAATGACATTTTAAAACTCGTAAGAGCTTCTTTTTTCTTACCAATTTTCATTAAGCCTTCTGCATAACTGTAATGGGGGTTATATCTATCTGGAAAAGTTTCTGTTGCTAATTTGAAAATTTTTAGTGCCTTATTAAAATTATCTTGTTTAAGAAAATAATAACCAGATAGAATGAGTTCATCTTCAGAAATATAGTATGCTGGGTTTTTACTGTTAGCTTTATAAAATGCAACCCCTCTGTCAATTCCTTCTTTCTCAATGATTCTATCCATAAATATTGTAATAGGTTTCAAAGGAAAATCATAGCTTTGGTCATTTAAAATAGCTAAAATAGCGCTGTTAATTCTATGCAAAAGTGAGTTACTGCTGTTGCTAAAAAGAACTATGCAAGAATTAGTTTTAGGAATTTGTGTAAAGATTGTTCGATATCCATCAACTCTGCCGCTATGACTGATTGTTTCTATTTTATTATTTTTGTTTCCCACATTTACTTTTCTTAATTCCCATCCGTATCCGTAATGATGATTTCCATCTGGACTGTGTTTGGTAAAAATCATATCCATATACTTTTTTGGTAGTAATTTTTCATTGACTAAAGCTTTGTCCCATAATAACATATCATCTACTGTAGAATACAATCCACCCGCAGCGTATGCAGAAGACTCATCGGATTTATCAACATCAAAATATTCTGGATACCATGTGTCGTAACCAGACGACATTTTTTTAATTACTGGTTTGTGTTTGTAAAATCCGCTATTTTTCATTTTTAGCGGATTAAAAATCTTTTCTCTTAAAACCTTTTGATAGGGTTTGCCCGTAACTGTTTCAATGATGAAACCCAATAAAGTATACCCTGAATTACTGTAGTCGAAGTTTGTGCCAGGAACAAAATTAAGTGGTTCATTGGCAAATTGATTTACCATATCTTCTGGGCGATTTGCTTTTATATCGCTTTTTACATTTGGGATACCAGAAGTGTGAGTAAGAAGATGATGAATATTGATTTTGTTGGCGTATTCTGTTGGGTAATCTGGTAAATATGTAGAGATTGGCTTTTTTAAATCTAATTCACCTTCGTTTACTAATTGCATAATTAGCATCGCTGTGAATGATTTTGTTATCGAAGCTATTTGGAATTTTGTATCTGTTTCGTTGGGTATATCCCATTCCATATTGGCAAAACCGAATCCTTTTTTGTATAGGACATTGCCGTGATGTGAAACAGCAACAGCTCCATTGAAACTTTCGTAATCAGAGTATAAACTGATGATTTCATTAATTTTATCAGCCTTTGTAGTAAAATTGTTGTCTGTATTTGAGTTGGATTGACCTGAACATGAACTTACCAATAACAGTAAACAGAATTTGCATATTAATTTCATTTTTTTTTGTTAAACCTACTTCTATAAATTTGGTTTACTACTTTTCAATTGTAAAAAAGTGTCAATAAAGTGTAAAATGTTAGTTTGTTGGTTATAATGAAGGCTAACGATTTGTGTAAGATTAGTTGCGAGAAAATACGCAAGTACTTTCTGGTGTAGCTAAAGATAAGTAATGCGTGTGAATTTCCATTTGGGAAATTCTGCCGCAATTAATTATACACGTCTTAAGTTTACAAAGTAGTAAATTTAAGTATTAAACTAGAAAGCACAAAAGAGAGGATTAA
>JBELFC010000165.1:0-6954 GCA_042093175.1 Tenacibaculum sp.
TATTAACTTAAAATAAAAATCGTGTTTTAATATTATACAGTAAATATAATTTAAGAATGGAAATAATAGTTTAAGTAATTGATAAAGAGAATATATGTGTCGATGAATGGTAGATTGTCAATATATGAAACAAAAAGGATTAAAATAGAGATAATTATAAAGTGATAGATTGTACTGTAGAAAAGGTATAAATGAATAAAAAACCTGCGTATTAACTTTTTTTGTGGGGGGACGGGTTTTAATAAATTTGATATAGTTAATACGCAGAAATAAAATAATAATTCTTTATACTACTAATTTCGTTAAAAAAATAAACAAAACAAATAGGTGGAATCCATCAATATTATATAAGTAGAAACCAGTAAATTACTACGTGAAAACCAGTAAAAGGAAAGTGTTAAAAAAAATATTAAGAACTAGAAAGTTAGTGTATAACCTAGATAAAACCTATAAAGGTATGGAGTATATAAAAAAAGCAGGTGATCTATTAAAAATAAAATAGACCACCCTATACCTTAAGCCCGTCCCCACGGGTCTTAAACATTATTTTTTAAAGATATAAAATAATTTTAAAATAAGAAGAAAATAATAAGTATTGTGAAATTAGTGTAAATAAAAAAAACTCTAAAAAAAGCGAACAGAGGTTCGCCTTATTGTTTAGAAGGTCTAATTAAAATGGACTTAGTGAACATTTACCATCTTCCTCACATGCCCAAGGACACGTAGTACCTCCACCAGAAATTAATGTTTGTTACTTTTTTGATAATACTGAACCTAACGTTGAAATGTTATTTAACATGATATAAGATTTTAAAGTTTCTCAAACTTATAAATTAGATTATTTGAAAAGGTATGTAGTAAGTGAGATTTAAAAGAAGATTGAAACCAATAATAAAATACTTGACGAGATAAATATTTATATTGATAAAAGGAATATTTTTTAGGTAAAATTAAAAGAAAGTATATTTGTTCCCCTATAATTAATTGTTAATAACGCAAAAAACTATGATTAAAAGCTATATATATTTAGTGATTCTTTTCCTTGGTTTATCAAAAGGTTATTGCCAAAAGGCAATAGTGTCAAAAGACAGTTACAATAAAGAAAAAACTAAATTAAATGACGGACCTTTTATTTTTATAGAAAAGAATAGGTTGATAGAAAAAAGAATTGTTGAGGGGAAAGTTTTTACTAAAGAGTTAAAAAATAACTCTTATGATACAATATATTCACCTAACAAGTCAGAATTTAAAAAAATTAAAAAAATTGCTGCACTAAGTGATATTCATGGAAAGTATGATCTTGCAGTTAAATTATTAAAAGCGAACAAAATAATTGATAAAAAGTTAAATTGGAAATTTGGAAAAGGACATTTGGTAATTGTCGGTGATATTTTTGATAGAGGAGATAAGGTAAATGAAATGCTTCTTTTAATTTATAAACTAGAACAACAAGCAGACAAAAGAGGAGGTAAGGTACATTTTTTACTAGGAAACCATGAATATATGGTGCTCCATAAAGATTTAAGATATATAAATAAAAAGTATCAGAAAACGTGTAAGTTACTTGGTTTAAAGTACAATGAATTGTACAGCAAAAATACTGTTATTGGTAGATGGTTAAGATCAAAGCCTACTATTATTAAAATTAATAATAATGTATTTGTTCATGGAGGCATTTCAAAAGAATTTATAACTCAAAATGATTTTAACCTTAAAGTGATAAATGATTTAATGAGAGCGTCTATTAATAGGAGTAAAAAAGAAATGAAGTCTACTAATTTCTACAATATATATTATGGTAGGAATAGTTTAATATGGTATCGTGGATATTTTAATGACAATTTAAAAGATGAACATATTTCGAGTATTTTAAAATTAATTAATTCAGACCATATTGTAGTTGGTCATTGTTCAAATAAAGAAATAGTTAGTTTATATGATAATAAAATTTTTGGAGTAGACTCAAGTATTAAAAAAGGAAAGTATGGAGAAATATTATTTATTAAAAATAATAAGTATTTTCGAGGAACTTTAGAAGGGGAGAAAGAAGAATTTAAGAAAAATTAGTATTTTAAAAACTAGTTATAAATAATATTTTAGTTTATACTAAAACCTGTAGATTTTTATCATCAAATGATAAGTAGTTATGGTTTTATCAAATAATATTTTACAGTAAACACCTTTTGTTAGGTGTTTTTTATGTCAAAAAAGAAATAGTCCCCCGAATGATTTCTTTAATATTAAGCAACATTTACAGAATCAAAACGATCATGAACATCTTTTGCATTATAACCGATTGCCGCAAACAGTTTTTGATTTCTAAGTGCTATTGCCATTAATGTTTTTATAGCTTTAACTCCTTCATAATCAATTTCTTTTATTTTGTCGATATTTATGGTTGTTTTTCTATTTTGTAAAATACAATGTTCAAAATGAATTATGAAAGATCTAACTGTAGAACAGTTAATTTTACCTTTTAAATAAAAAATTCCTTTTTTTTCTGTGATTTGTAAAGCCATGATAAATATTTTTAATGTTAAGTTGTTGTAAATATCTAATATAAAAGTGTTTATCTGTTTGTTGTTTCGTTTAAATACCTTTTTATATCGATAAATGGTTATTAAGAATATAAAATCAACTAATTAAGAGGATACTTGTACATGATAGAGGTAATTATGTATCATCTATTTATTAACTTTATAAACTAAATAATAGAAGATAATTATAGGATTGTTTAATTCTTGTTCAAACATAAAAAAAGAGAATACTAAACAAAATGTTGAAAGGTTTACTAATAAAGTGGTATTAAGCTCTGAAATAGTGTGGGAAAAATTAAACCCAGCAAGAGGGTGTCAAAGTCTACAAGCAGGGACAATATGGGGAGATCGTAAAGATACAGTAAGAACAGGTTTTTTAGCAAAATTTGTTAATGGATTTTCATCACCTTCCCACATACACAATGTTACTTATAGAGCTGTTGTAATAAAAGGGTTGGTACATAATGATGACCCTAAAGCTGAAAATATGTGGATGAAGTCAGGGGCATTTTGGACACAACCTGAAAGAGAGGTTCATATTACTTATGCTAAAGGAAAAAAAATATAGCCTTAGTAGAGATAGATAATGGTCCCTATTTAGTGAAACCAATTAGTGAGGCACTTGATAATAAAGAAAAATCAATTAATATAGGAATTTCAAATGTAGTTTGGCTTAGTAGTAAAGAATCAAATTGGATTGATTCAAATAGTAAGGGAGTGAAAAGTTTCTTATTACAAGATAAAGTATTTAAGAGCCTCTTTATAAAATTACCCATAGGATATAGTGGATTAATTGAAACTAATGGAACGGTTCTACATTCAGTTATTATACATGGAGAATTAAATTATACCATGTCTCAAAACAAAGAAATTAAAGTTTTAGATGCTGGAAGTTATTTTGGTTCTACAACTAAAACTATTCACACAGTTTCAAATAATTCTGGAAAAGAAATTATTCTATATATACGTAGTAATGGAGAAATAAAAGTAAAATAAAAGGATATGCATAAAGTTTATAGTTACATACTATTTTTCGTTTTAATATTTAGTTTGTTGTCTTGTAAAAATGAAAAAAGAGAACATAAAACTGAAAATATTGTTAATGAAAAAGCAACTGATTTACAAGTTGATCATTTTAATATTTGGGTTAAAAACCCGAAAAAAGCAAAAGAAAAATTAATGAGCATTGGATTTAATTCAGTGCCTGATTCTCTTTCGGAAATTCATAAAGGACAAGGAACAGCCGGAAGGTATTTTAATTTTTTAAATGGATATCTCGAATTAATTTTTGTTAATGATTTGCTTGAGTTGGAAGAAAATAATACTAAGAATAAAAATTTAGATTTTATTAAAAGAGCAAACTTTGAAAAGAATGGAGCTTCACCTTTTAGTATTGCTTTGAAATTGACAGATTATAAAATAGAAAAAATTCCATTTAAAAAAATTAAGTACCATCAAGATTGGATGAAAGAGAATACATATATTTTTTCAGCTAAAAATTCAAAAACACATATTAATGAACCTTCAATTTTTGTTGTTTACCCTGAAATTGAAGCGAAAACATTTGAATCACTATCTGTTCTTGAAAGTATTCCTAGTGAAAATGAATTTTGGAAAGAATGGTTCAAACACCCAAATGGAGCAAAAAAAGTTACTAAAATTGTTATAACATCTATAGATTTAGATTTAAAAACTGAAACGATTAAAGCAATTAATAAAATAAACAATGTAATAGTAAAAAATGGAAAAGAGCACTTAATGGAGTTGTATTTCGATAATAATATTCAAGGTAAATCATTTGATCTTAGACCTGAATTACCATTAATTATAAATTTGTAAAAAGGAAATATTACCTCTTATGAAGATTCATTTTTGGTTAGTTTGTTAAAGAAAAACAATCAGTGAATCTAATTAGGTACTTTGTGAAGTCTTTGATGAAAGTCTTTATCTAGCTTCCTGAGAATCGTAATTACATTGAAACTAGTAGTATAATAAATTAAATAGAAAAGAAGTCCCCCCACAGAAACTTCTTGTCCTTTTCTACTTATTAAATAATTACTAAAAATAAATAAAATGTTACTTATAAGTAAGACTCAGATTAGAATGTAAAGTCACATGTTTTTATAATAAAAACTAGTCATGAGGAATATTGCATTTTTTTAATGATTATTTTTTTGTTGAAAAAAAACTCTAGATCTATACTATAAAATATAATTTTAGTAGGTAATAAGTTATTATAAGAAACCATTAAAAATGGTTAAACTAGGTTAGGTATACAATAGTTAAAATATAAAAAGCTCCCGAAGGAGCATTTTTAAAAAAGGGAGGGAAAGTTTATATAACAAGTAAAAAAATAATAACCCTACTTAAAAAAATACAGTAAGGCAGGAATAAGTTGATATTATTCGAATGAATTACTTATGTTTTGAGTAAATTAATTGAGAATGAAAAAAGAGGTAGTCCCCCGCGGAATACCTCTTTTTTTCAAACTAACCAAACTATTTACTAAAAATGAAAAATCAAATTTTAAAACTATACTGTAAATATATTTTAAGATTGTAGTGTTTTCTTTAAGTGTTAGATGAAGAGTAGATTTGTATGGATGAAAGGTAAGTTTTGTATAATCGGAATATATGATAACTAACGAGATATAAAAAAGCGGTTGGCCTATTCTTATTAAAAAAAATAGACCAACCTAACCTCAAGCCCGTCCCCACGGGTCCTAAATATTGTTACTTAAATATAATGGATAAATTTTAAGTTATTGAAGCTGTAGTATGGAAGTAGTACCTGAAATCACTTGTTTTTACTATAAAATGAGAAAAATAGAATAATGTAAGTCAAGTTTTTCTTTAGCCTTTTAAATAATAATATTAAAAGATAAAAAAAGAAGTAGTCCCCCGTGGAATACCTCTTTTTTTAACTAACCAAACTATTTACTAAAAATGAAAAATCAAATTTTAAAACTATACCGTAAATATACTTTAAGGTTGTAGTATTTTTTTTAAGTATTTGTTGAGTTGGTATTATGTGTAGATGAATGGTAGTATAACTTTATTTTAAATGTAAAGTAGTTAGTGTAAAGAATAAAAATATCTTATGAGTTTTATGGCCAATTGTTATAAAAGGTTGTTACAAAGGATTAGTAGATAAACATTCAAATATTATTTTAAATAACCACCTAAATTAACTTTAGGCGATTATATAAGATCTAAGTGTATTGACAAGATCCAGAAGTACAATCGTCATTATCACAAATGCACCACTGACCTGTAGGACACAAATTACTTTTTGAACAAGCTCCTCCGGGGCCAAAATTCATATCATTTGTCAATTTCCTACTACCTTGAATCGTTTTTAATTCAGAGTTAGTTAATGTTGTTCCTAGTTTAGATAACTTTTTTAACATATTAATATATTTTAAAATATCTATCTAAATTATGTCAAACTTTAGTGCTAAATTCTCCTTTTTAAAAATTGAACTAAATAAATTCATATTCGGTGAAGATTAATTAAAAAACGTAATTCGCTATTAGATGTTTTTATTTTTTTTACACAAAAAAAAGAAGTAGCCCCCCGTGGAATACCTCTTTTTTTAACTAACCAAACTATTTACTAAAAATGAAAAATCAAATTTTAAAACTATACTGTAAATATACTTTAAGGTAGCAATAGTATATTGAAGAATTTGATGAATTGGAATTATGTGTAGATGAGTGGTAGGATATTTATCTTAAAAATAAGAATTAGTACCGTTTTTGAATAAATAATAAATTAAATTCGTAAAACAAATAAAAATACAATAGTTGTTTGTTTTATTGGCTATGAAATTAATAAAAGAAGATAGTAAAGGTGAGATTCTTTCAAATGGTGATGATAGATCTGAAAATTTTATAATTGATTTTTGGCTGTCGTCACTTTTAAGTTACTTATTTATTTTGTTATTTGATAAAGGTATTTTGATATCTATCTTACTTTACTATTTAGTAAGATTTAGTTATTATTTTTTATTTGAATTTTTTTATTTAAGAACACCGGGTAAGTTTGAAACTCAAAATAAGGTGGTTAATGAAAAAGGAGGTAAGCCAAGCCTCTTTCAATTAATGATAAGGAATTTAAGTAGGTTTTTTAGCTTGGTTTCTTTCGTTAGTGATAGTGAAAAGACAATACACGATGAAGTTTCAAAAACGTTAGTCATAAAAAATATAAAGCTTAAAAAAATTGAATTTAAGAGAATGTCAATTTTTCTTTTCTATTTATTGTCTTTTTGTTATTGGATTTATATTTTGTTGATTTTGTAAATTAATTTTTTACAAAAAAAAAGAAGCAGCCCCCCGTGGAATACCTCTTTTTTTTAACTAACCAAACTATTTACTAAAAATGAAAAATCAAATTTTAAAACTATACTGTAAATATA
>JBELFC010000166.1:0-6883 GCA_042093175.1 Tenacibaculum sp.
AAATGAGCACTCATATCTTTATATTTTTTTTAATTTATTGCAAAATTAAAACATTTGAAATCCTTAATCACTCTTAATTTTTAAAATTAATCCGAAAAGCTTTTCGTAAAACTAAGGAATAGCAATAAAATTATAAAAACATATCAATTCTATACGATACAAATATTTTATTTTTTGGGGAAAATCAATAAGATATTAATGTAAGAAATCATTTATTATGGCATTGCTTATTATAAAAACTTTCACTTTTTAAACAACTTCATTCAATGAAGTTTTCCTTATTTTTGCTGAAAACAATTTTATTTTGAAAAAACTATTTATTTTATATTTTCTACTATTAGCCTTTAATAGTTTTTCTCAAACAAAAAAAATAAGAATCATTTCTAGTGAGTTTTCTGAAGCTGATGAAAAAAAGTATCCTGGAGCTACTATTTTAATTGGAAATGTTAAAATTGCTCATGAAGGAGCTACTTTAGATTGTAAACAAGCTTTACTTTACAAAAAAGAAAACTTATTTAAAGCTGCTGGTGAAGTAGTTATTGAACAAGGTGATAGTATTATACAGTATAGTGATTTTGCAATTTATAATGGAGATACAAAAAAAGCTGTTTCTTGGGGAAATGTTGAAATTAACGATAAGGAAATGAAGATGAATACTGATACACTTCATTTTGACCGAAAAGAACAGGTATTATTTTACCAGACCGGTGGTACTATAAAAGATAAAAAAAACACATTAAAGAGTTTAAAAGGAACCTATTTTTTAAAAGAAAAAAAGTTTATCGCTAAATCTAAAGTAACTGTTGTTAATCCTGAAAGTCATTTAGAATCTAACCATCTTGATTATTACACCAATACAAGTTTAGCTTATTTATATGGACCTAGTACTATTACCAATTTAAAAGATAGTACTAAGGTATATTCAGAAAGAGGGTTTTATGACACCAATACTGAGATTTCTTATTTTGTTAAAAGAGCTAAACTATTCTTAAAAAACAGAACTATAGAAGCTGATAGTTTGTATTATGATAAAAGAAAAGGATTTGCTTCTGCTACTAACAGGATAAAAATAATAGACACTTTACAAAACACTGTTACCAAAGGAAATTATGCTGAATTGTATGAACAAAAAGACTCTTTGTTTATTATTGATAGAGCTGTAGCAATTACTGAGCAAGAAAAAGATTCTATGTATGTTCATGGTGATAAAATATTAATTACTGGTAAGCCTGAAAAACGAATAGTTAGAATTTTTAATAATGTAAAAATTTTTAAATCCAATTTACAAGGAAAGTGTGACTCTATACATACTAGTCAAATAACAGGTTTAACAAGAATGTTCAGATCTCCCATTTTATGGTCTGGTAAAAGTCAGATTACTGGAGATAGCATTCATCTAGTTTCAGATAAAAAAACAAATGAGTTGGACTCTCTACGTGTATTACAAAATGCTTTTATTATTCAAAAAGACTCCTTAGCTGACGATAACTATAATCAAATAAAAGGGAGAAACATCTACGGTAAATTTATTGAGAATGATTTAAGAACTATGCTTGTAAAAGGAAATGCAGAATCTTTATACCATAACAGAGATGATGAAACTCAAAAATTAGAAACTATAACAAAAGAAATTGCTAGTGATATTGAGTTTAAACTAGAAAATAACGAAGTTGTAGAAACAAAATATTTTAAAAAATCAGAAGGAAAAACATTTCCTCCGTCTGAATTTCCTAAAGGAGAAAAGAAATTTAGAGGCTTTGTATGGCGTGGAGATGAGCAGCCCTTGGTTATGGAAGATATTTTTATTAAAGATAAAGCTTCAATTTTTCTTAAACCTAAAAGAAATAATAAAGCTGTTATAAAAGCTAAGAAAAAACTAAAAAAGGAAAACGAGAAAAGAAGAACTTTACCAAAATATGATTTTAAACGAGAATAGTTTTTTTAATGAAAAATGATTTTTTAAAGTATCAAGCACAAACAACGCCTCACCCATTAGCAATTGAAATTTCACGTGCTAAAGGAAATTATATTTATGATAGCTCAGGTAAAAAACTTTTAGATTTTGTAGCTGGTGTTTCTGCGAATAGTCTAGGACACAATCATCCAAAAATAAACGAAGCTATTCAATATCAATTAACACAATATACCCATGTAATGGTATATGGTGAATTCATTCAAAAACCACAACTAGAACTTTGTAAAGCTTTAGCTAAAACATTACCTAAAAATCTTTCTTCTGTTTATTTAGTTAATTCAGGAACTGAAGCAACTGAAGGCGCTTTAAAACTTGCCAAAAAATTTACTGGTAGAAGTGAAATTATAGCTGCTAAAAATGCCTACCATGGAAATACACAAGGAGCTATGAGTGTTTGTGGTGCTGAGCAACAAAATCAAGCCTATAGGCCATTACTACCTGGAGTTAAATTTATTGAATTTAATAATGAAATTGATTTACATAAAATAACAAAAAATACAGCTGGAGTAATTTTAGAAACTATTCAGGGAGGTGCTGGATTTATTGAACCTAAAAACAATTATTTAACCAAAGTAAAAAACCGTTGTAAAGAGGTTGGAGCTTTATTAATTTTAGATGAAATTCAAACTGGAGTTGGTAGAACTGGAACCTTTTGGGGCTTTGAAAATTATAATGTAATCCCTGATATTATTATTGCAGGTAAAGGACTTGGAGGAGGAATGCCTGTTGGTGCTTTTATTTCTTCAAATGAGATAATGAGCTGTCTTAATAACAATCCTAAATTAGGGCATATTACTACTTTTGGTGGTCATCCAGTTATTGCAGCTGCTAGCCTTGCAACAATTAAAGAAATCACAGAAACTGATCTTATAAAAGAAACTTTAAGAAAAGAACAGTTAATTCGTGATACTTTAGAAAAACACCCTAAAGTGAAAGAAATTAGAGGACGTGGCCTAATGTTAGCTTTGATAGTAGAGAGCCCTGAGTTGGCTTCCGAAATAATATTAAACTCACTTTCTAACGGATTAATTTTATTTTGGTTACTTTTTGAAGGAAAAGCTATTAGAATAACTCCTCCATTAACTATAAGTGATAAAGAATTACTTGAAGGATGTAATATCTTATTAAATGCATTGAACAATTAATTATTTTTTTTAGTAGATTTATAGCAAACAAGCCTATATGCAAAAATCTACTTCAGTTAAACGACTCTTTGATTTCCCATATTATCAATTAGATACATACCCTCAAAAGAAGTGTTTTGTTTATAAAAATCTTGATTCCTGGAAAAGTATTTCAACACATGAATATATTGAGAAAGCCAATAAAGTTAGCCGTTCTTTACTTAAATTAGGGATAAAACCCGGTGATAAAATTGCTGTTATTACAGCTACAAATCAACCTAAATGGCATATTTTAGATATCGGTATATTACAAATAGGTGCTGTTAATGTTCCATTATATCCTACTTTTTCTGAAAACGATTACGGGTATATCTTACAACATTCTGATAGCCTTTTTTGCTTTGTTTCAGATAACGAATTATATAAAAAAGTAAAAAATGTACAAGATAAAACTAACTTAAAAAAAATATATTCTTTTGAAGAACTCGGTACTGAAGAGGGTTGGAATTCTTTTTTAAAACTAGGAACAAATAATGAACTTCAGCCACAAGTTGAGTGTCTTAAAAAAGAAGTTAAACCTAATGATTTAGCAACTATCATTTATACATCAGGAACTACAGGAACCCCAAAAGGAGTTATGCTTTCACATAACAACATCGTAAGCAATGTTTTTGCTGTTGGCAATACTTTAAATTTACACGATAATAAAAAAAGAGCTATTAGTTATCTTCCTGTTTGTCATATATTCGAAAGAGCATCTTCCTATTATTGTCAATACATGGGCTTCGAAATTTATTTCGCAGAAAGTATTGATAAAATTGGAGATAATTTAAAAGAAGTTCAACCCCATTTTATGGCTGTTGTTCCTCGATTACTAGAAAAGGTTTTTGATAAAATTGTAGATAAAGGAAGTAATTTAAATGGGTTAAAAAAACAACTCTTCTTTTGGGCTTTAAAATTAGGAGAAGCTTACCAACCTTATAAACAAAATGGCTGGTGGTATGAAAGTAAATTAAAAATAGCTCAGAAAATTATTTTTTCAAAATGGAAAAATGCATTAGGAGGCCATCTAGAATTTATGATTGCAGGAAGCGCTCCTATGCAGTCAAGATTAATAAAAGTATTTACCGCAGCTGGAATACCTGTTTTAGAAGGCTATGGCTTAACGGAAACTTCACCAGCCGTATCTGTTACAGATATACGAAATAATGGCTTTAAAATAGGCACAGTAGGTAAAGTACTTAATGACGTTACAGTTAAGATAGCTCAAGATGGTGAAATATTGGTAAAAGGCCCAAATGTAATGCTTGGTTATTATAAAAACATTGAATTAACCAATAGTGTAATAAAAAACAATTTCTTCCATACTGGTGATATTGGAGAATTAGATAGTAATGGTTTCTTAAAAATTACTGATAGAAAAAAAGAAATTTTTAAAACATCTGGAGGAAAATATATTGCCCCAGCAGTGCTTGAAAGTGAATTTAAAAAATCTCGATTCATAGAGCAAATAATGGTTATTGGTGAAGGTGAGAAAATGCCAGCTGCACTGATTCAAGTTTCTCAAGAATTTGTTCAGAAATGGGCTAAAAGACACAACTATCAAATTTCTAATTTTACTGCTAATGAAAAACTTATTGAAAGAATATCAAAAGAAGTTAATTTTTATAATAAAAAATTTGGAAAATGGGAACAAATAAAACGTTTTGAAATTACTCCAGATGAATGGAGTATTGAAGAAGGTCATTTAACACCAACACTCAAAATGAGAAGGAAAATTATCTTAGAAAAATACAACTATTTGTATAAAAAAATATATAATCAACAATAAATCAAACACTAAAGCTTTATTTGTGCAATCGACTTAATTTTTATAATTTGCAGAGCCCTAAATATGAATTTATGCCGATTGAAATTACACGTCTTTTTGACTTCCCTTATTACCAATTAGAAAAATATAACTTACCAAAAGCATTTACCACAAAATATAATGGTAAATGGGAATCTATATCAACTAAAGAATATATAGCCCAAGCTAACACTTTAAGTCGTGGTTTAATTCGCTTAGGTGTACAGCCTAATGATAAAATAGCTGTTATATCTACTAATAATAGAACAGAATGGAATATTTGTGATATTGGTATTTTACAAACAGGAGCTCAAAACGTTCCTATTTACCCAACTATATCTAAAGAAGACTATGAATATGTGTTAAATCATTCTGAAGCTACTTATTGTTTTGTTTCAGATACCACTATTCTGGAAAAACTTAACCAAATAAAATCAAACACAAAACTTAAGAAAGTTTTTACTTTTGATGATATTCCTGGAGAAGAAAGTTGGACTGAAATTTTAACACTTGGTAAAGATGAAAGTAATCAACCTGAAGTTGAAGAAAGAAAAGAAGCAGTTACCTCAGAAACTTTAGCTACCTTAATATATACTTCAGGTACTACAGGTAGACCTAAAGGAGTTATGCTTTCTCATGGTAATATTGTATCAAATGTATTAAGTAGTGAACAACGAGTACCCTTAACCTATGGTAAAGAAAAAGGGTTAAGCTTTTTACCTGTTTGCCATATTTTTGAACGTATGATTTTGTATTTATATCAATACTGTGGTGTTTCTGTGTACTTTGCTGAATCTATAGAAAAATTAAGCGAAAATGCACAAGAAGTCAAACCTAATGTTATGACTGCCGTTCCTCGTTTATATGAAAAAATTTATGATAAAATTTACGCTAAAGGAGCTGAATTATCTGGCATAAAAAAGAAACTTTTCTTTTGGGCTATTGATTTAGGTTTAAAATATGAACCATATGGAGCCAATGGATGGTGGTATGAAAAACAATTAGGTATTGCTCGTAAATTAATCTTTTCTAAATGGCAAGCTGCATTAGGAGGCGAGTTAAAACTAATGGTATCTGGTTCTGCTGCATTGCAATCAAGATTAACAAGAGTTTTTGCTGCTGCTGGAATGCCAGTAATGGAAGGCTATGGACTTACTGAAACTTCTCCTGTAATTTCTGTAAATGATGTTAGAAATGGCGGATTTAGAGTTGGAACAGTAGGAAGAATAATTAACGGTGTTGAAGTTAAAATAGCAGAGAATGGTGAGATTTTAGCAAAAGGACCTAATATTATGCTAGGATATTATAAAGATCCTGAAAAATCAGCTGAGGTACTTAAAGATGGTTATTTTCATACAGGTGATAAAGGTGAAGTTTGTGAAGAAGGTTTTCTTAAAATTACAGGTAGAACCAAAGAGATGTTTAAAACATCGGGAGGTAAATATGTAATTCCACCATTATTAGAAGGTGAATTAAAGCAATCTCGTTTTATAGAACAAATAATGGTTATTGGTGAAGGTGAAAAAATGCCTGCTGCTTTTATTCAACCAAATTTTATATTTGTTCGTGAATGGGCTAATCGCCATGACATTACATTAGATGATAATAAAGACCTTATAGCAAATCATAAAGTAATTGAACGTATTCAAGAAGAAGTTGATGCTTGTAATGCTAAATTTGGTAAATGGGAGCAAATCAAGCGTTTTGAACTTACTCCTGAAGAATGGTCTATAGATGGAGGGCATTTAACTCCAACAATGAAAATGAAACGTAAAATTATCAAAACAATCTATTCAGATTTATATGATAAAATTTATAGATGCTAATTTATTAGGATACTAACACATACTATCACTGTATATTTGTAACGACAAACATACAGTGATTTTTTTTTGCGAAACTCTATGAACAAGCTACATTATTTTAAATCTGATA
>JBELFC010000167.1:0-6778 GCA_042093175.1 Tenacibaculum sp.
TTATGGTCAGTTACCTGTATTTTTTATTGAAAAAGATAAAATTTACACCTATGCACTTAATAAAAGTTTTGAAATAAATATAAGAACTAAAGAAACAAAACAGATTTTTAATAATTCAAAATCTTACAAAAGTTTATTTTTTCATAATGATAGCCTATTTTGTGCTAAAGGTAAATTTATTTCTAGAAAAGAAAATAATACTGAATTAGTTTTAGATACCATCAACAATGTGAAAAGCTTTACTACAACGTATGGAGCTGCAGAACTTAAGGTAAGAAATCTTGGAAACAATAATGATATACTTCTACAAGCGTTTGATGTAAATAATGGTGTATTACGTTTTTTTCTAAGAAAAAACAATAAATTCATACAATTAAATAAGAGTGAATTTAATCTTGATACTCATATAATAAACTCATTAACCGAAAAAAATATAGTCTGGATTGGCACATACAAAGGTCTTTACAAGTACCAATATAAAGATGGAAAATTCATTTTTTTAAATCATTTTTTTAAAGACAAAATAATAACTAGTATTATAAAAGATCGTAATAACAATTATTGGTTCACAACGAAAAGAAATGGCGTGTTTATTGTGCCTAATTTTAATTTAGTTTTTTATCAAGATACAGCTACACAAAATATAAGCGCTCTAGAAAAAGTTAGTGATACTAACTTTATTTATGGTACAACAAAAGGAGCGCTTATAGAAAAAACTATAAATTCTAATATTACCAAAAAAATAAGATCTTTATCAAAAGAAAAAGTTGAAAAAATTGCTTACAACAAACAGCATAGAATAATGGTAAGCCACTCAAATAAAGGCTATTTAATAAGTAATAATTTACATCTTAATCTTTCTTTATTTCCAATAGGGCTTGGGAATGCAAAAGATATTTCTTTTATAAATAAAGATAAAATCATCTTCGCCTCTTTTGCTTATGCTACTATAGTAGATTTACAAACTAAAAAAACAAATAGAATAGGACATAGAAGATCGTATACCACACATCATAATGAAAAAAATAAAACCATATATGTTGGCTATATAGATGGAGTTGAGTATTATGAAAAAGATCTAAAGCCCAAAGAAATTACGTTTAAAGGCGCTCCTATTTTTGCATTAGACATTACCAATACAAATGATAATACAGCTTGGATTGCCACTTTTACAGATGGAATAATTGGTGTAAAAAACGGAAAAGTAATGCAAAACTATACTATAGAAAATGGTTTGCTTTCAAATAAAACAAGACTTGTAAAAGGTGATGGTAGTAATTTGTGGATTGTTACAGATAAAGGAATTCAATGTTTAGACACCAGTAACAAAATTTTTAAAAATATAACAAAAAAAGACGGTTTAACCTCTTTTAATATTTCAGACATGGCCGTTTTCAAAGAGAAAGTGGTTTTTGGTACTAATATAGGTTTATTTCAATTACAGAAAGAAAAAGGATTTAAGTCTACTAATTTATCAGATTTTTCTTTTACCAAAGTAGTTGTTGAAGATAAAGAAGTACCTGTCAGAAACAACTATAATTTAGCATCATATGTAAACAAGGTACAATTTCAGTTTCATACAAACGGTTATTTATCAGAAGAAAACATAAATTATAAATATCGTTTATTGGGAGCATCTAATAAATGGGTAAGTGTTCCAGATAAGTCTAATCAAATAACATTCAACAACCTTTCTGCTGGTAATTATACTTTTCAATTAAAAACAGTTTCTACTCTAAGTAAGAAAGAAACACCTGTTAAATCTGTACAGATAAAAATTAAACTTCCTTTTTATAAAAAATGGTGGTTTATCGTAGGTGTTTTTATAGTAAGTATTTTATGTGTTTGGAGGTATTTTTTATTTCGTATTAAAGTAATACAAAAGAAACAAAAAGAACGTATAGAAAAAGAGGAAATAAATAAAAGACTAATAGCCTCTCAATTAGAAAGCTTACGGTCTCAAATGAATCCACACTTTATATTCAATGCGTTAAATTCTATTCAAGAATATATTGTTTTAAATGAAAAAAGTTTAGCAAGCACGTATTTAGTTAAATTTTCAAGATTAATTAGAATGTATTTAGAACATAGTCAAGAACAATATATTTCATTACAAGAAGAAATTAAAGCCTTACATTTATATTTAGAATTAGAAAAAGATAGATTTGAAGATACCCTTAATTATACGATCAAAGTAAATGATAATTTGAATACAGGGCAGATTAAAATTCCGTCAATATTTGTACAACCCTACATCGAAAATGCCATAAAACATGGATTACTACACAAAGTAAGAGATAGAAAATTAACAATATCTTTTTTAGTAGATGAAACTAAAAAGAATTTGAATTGTATAATAGAAGATAACGGAGTAGGAAGAAAAGTTTCAGAACAAATCCAAAAATATAGAAGTTATACGTATAAGTCATATGCAACCAAAGCCAATCAAAAAAGAGTAGATTTGATTAATTTTAATCGAAAAAATAAAATAAAAGTACAAGTGGAAGATTTATATAGCACTTCAAACCTAGCACTAGGTACCAAAGTAATTATTACCATTCCTAATAAAAGTTAAAAAAAGTATATGAAAGCAATACTTATTGAAGATGAAAATAAAGCAAGAAGACTTTTAGAAGCTTTGTTATTAGATGTATGCCCAGAAATAAAAACTATTTTTCAAGCCGAAGATTTAACCACTGGAGTGAAATTAATTAAAAAAGAGAACCCAGATATTGTATTTTTAGATATAGAAATGCCTAACCATTCAGGGTTACAAATATTAGAGTTTTTTGAAGGTGAAAAAGTTGATTTTCAAATAATATTTGTAACAGCTTATAATGAATATGCAGTAGAAGCATTTAAGTTGTCAGCGGTAGATTATTTGTTAAAACCTATAGATATTAACGAGTTGAAATTGGCGGTAACTAATGCTGTCACTCGAATAAAAGCGAATAATATAGAAAACCAGTTTCACGATTTAAAAAAAGCATTTAAAGAATTATCTTTAAATAAAATAGCCATAGAAATTCCTAAAGGAATTAGTTTTATATCTCATGATGATATTCAACTTTTTGAAGCAGACGGCATGTATACAAAAGTATATTTAAGTGAAGGGAAAACAGAATTAATTTGTAAACCCTTAAAACACTTTGTTGCTCAACTAGAAGAAAAACCAATTTTCTATAAACCGCATCGATCATATTTAGTCAATTTAAAACACATTAAAGAGTTTTCTAAAAAAGAAGGATCTTACCTACTATTAGACAACGGAAAAACAGTACCTATTTCCAAAGATAAAAAGGCAGATTTTTTACAATTAATACAAGAAATATTTTAAAAAAAAGTAAAGAGTAATTTAGAAAAAAAATACTTCCTTTCAGAAAGAAAAAATAGAGACAATCATAATAAAATAGATTTTTGTTGAATAAAATCAATAGAATATATATTATGGTTAAAAAAATACTTCTTTTTTGTGTATTATTAATATCGGGGTTAATGTATGCACAAACAAAAATTTATAGTGGATTTACAGGGGGAAGAGGAATTGCAGTAATAAATAATGATGCTTATACAATGGTTGGAGCAGAATTAAGAAGAGTATCTGTAACTCAAACTAACCCTACAGAACAAGTTGTTTCAAGCGGATATAATAATAGCCCATTTAATGGTATAGCGTTTCAAGGTACTATGTTGTATAACGATGGGAGTTCAGTTATTATTCCTGGTGGAGGAGTTCCTAAATTTGCTTTTGGACACACAAATGGAGTGAAATCAATTATTAATGTTTCAGGACTTACATCTAATGTCTTATTTGAATATAATAACAATATTCATTTCATAGCAAGAAGAGGAACTTTTTCAAACATAGAAATAAAAAAATATACAGGAGGAGGAAATACGACCGTCGTAGCTACATTACCTACTGATTTTAATAGTGTTTATGATGCTGTAGCAGTTGGAGATAACTTATATTATACTTCTTTTAATGAAGGAAGAATTTATAGAGTTGACTTATCAGCTACTTCTCCAAGCGCTCAGATATTCAAGTCTGGTTTAACAAAACCATGGGGAATTAAATATACACAAGGTTATTTATATTTTATGGATGCAAGTTCTAATGGAGGAATTAGAAAAGTATCCGTAAATGGTGGTAGTGTTCAAAATGTTGGAGGTACGATTCCAGGAGGAAGAACCTTAGATATCATAGGTGATAATATTTATGTTTTAGCATCTGGGCCTGTTAGTAGTGGAGGAGGAGTTTATAAACATAGTACTTTACCTTTGTGTAATGCTCCAAATGGTTTACAAGTTAATTTTGTAGATGAAACTACTGTTGATATTAGTTGGAATGCAGTTGCCAACAATGTAACTTCTTATAATGTTACTTATGTAGAAACAGGTCAGCCAAAAAGTAATGGGACAACTATTCAGAATATATCTGGAACAACAACTCAAATTACGAATTTTGTCGCTGGTACAAGTTATGATATTTATGTAACTACAAATTGTACAGGAACTTCTACTGCACAATCAAATGATGCTAAAATAACTTATGTCGCTAAATCATGCAATAAACCTAATAATGTTAGAAGTGAATTTACAGGAGTAACAACAGCAAATATTGCATGGGATGCAGTAGCTGAATTTGTAGATTCTTACGAGTTGACTTATGTTGAGGTTGGACAATCAATTAACTCTGGAACAACAATTCAAAACATCGCAGGAACATCTGTATCGTTAACAGGTTTAACAAACGGTCAAGAATATGAAGTTTATGTAAGAACAAATTGTGATAACAGGTTTAATAGTCCGTCAGAATATCAAAAAATAGTATTTATACAAGCTCCACGTGTGTATGTAAATCAAAATGCAACTGGAAATAACAATGGTGGATCATGGCTAAATGCATATACTAGCCTTGAAACAGCTTTAGCTAATGATTTAAATGGTAAAACAGAAGTTTGGATAGCAAAAGGAGATTATAAGCCCCATCCAACAGATAGAAGTATTTCTTTTCAGTTCACTAAATCAGGAGTTAGAATATATGGAGGTTTTGCAGGTAACGAAGCGTCATTATCCGATAGAGATATTTCATTAATTCATGTTACAAACGAAACAATTTTAAGTGGGGATTTATCCGGAAATGATGATACGAATGTTACTTTTAATAATACAACAAGAAGTGATAATAGTTTAAGGATTATTAATGTTACTGGAAACAATATTGTAATTGATGGTATTACAATTTCAGGAGGTAATGCCGATGCTACATCTGGAGATGGTAGATTTGGAGCAGGATTATCTCTTAATCCTAACATAAGTAACTTCACAATTAAAAACTCAACAGTTAAAGATAATGTTGCTTATTGGGCGGCAGGGTTGAATTTATTAGCGGATATATCAGGAACAGTAAACTTATCTGTTGATGCTTGTGTTTTTGATAATAATTTAAGTTCTAATTCAGCCACAGCAATTTATGTAATACCGACAGCAGGAACTAATACTACCAACTTTAAATTAACAAACTCATTATTCAAAAATAACAGAACGGAAGATGATGGTGCAAGAAAAGCCAAAGGAGGAATGGTTTGGGTTAGAGCGTATAATACAGGAACTGTAATAGCTACAGACATTATAAATAACACATTTGTTAATAATTTTAATGGAGGAACGGATGCTAATTCAGATTTTGCTACTTTAATACTAAGTCGTAATAATGGTAGCTTTGGAAATAGCTATATAGCAAACAATATTTTCTGGGGAAATAAAAATAATAATGGAAATGTGGCTTTAGCTCTTGGAAAAGCAGGAGGAACTAATATTTCAAATAATTTTGCCGCCTTTAATAGTATAGATGAGGATAATTTTTCTAACGTAAGTACAAAATCAAATACGAGTAATAGTGATCCATTGTTCACTGATGCTACTAATGAAGATTATACAATACAAACCACTTCACCAGCAAAAGATACAGGAGATAATACAAAAATTCCATCAAATGTTGATACAGATTTATTAGGAAAAGTAAGAATTCATAATAGTACTGTTGATATGGGGGCTTATGAATTTGGAGCTTCGGTTTATATAGCAAGAACACTAACTATTAATGCTACCAACGGAACTATCGCTACAAACCCAAACCCCAATAATGGAGCTTATCAAGATGGCACAAATGTAACTTTAACAGCTACACCGGCTTCTGGATATCAATTTGACGGTTGGAGTGGAGATGCAAGTGGAACTACGAATCCAGTAGCAGTTGTAATGAATGCTAATAAAACAGTAACAGCAACGTTTAGCAAAATCCAACGTACCTTAACCATCAATGCAACTAACGGAACGGTAGCAACAAATCCAAATCCAACGGGAGGAACTTACGACGACGGAACATCGGTTGAATTAACAGCTACACCAGCTTCTGGATATCAATTTGACGGATGGAGCGGCGATGCAACTGGAACAACAAATCCATTGAGTATTACCATGGATGCCGATAAAACAGTAACGGCAACGTTTAGCAAAATCCAACGTACCTTAACAATCAATGCATCTAACGGAATTGTAGCTACAAACCCGAATTCAACAAATGGGAAATATGATGACGGAACAAGTGTAGTATTAACAGCTACCCCAAATGCAGGATATCAATTTGATGGTTGGAGTGGAGATGCAAGTGGAAGCACAAATCCAGTAACAGTTGTACTGAGTGCTAATAAAACAGTAACAGCAACGTTTAGTAAAATTCAACGTACCTTAACAATCAATGCATCTAATGGAA
>JBELFC010000168.1:0-6696 GCA_042093175.1 Tenacibaculum sp.
AAATTACTTTCAAGATAAAGATGAGGTTAGGCAAATATGTATTCAGCCAGGAGCAAAATTTAAAAATATAAAGGAAGTTTTAGATAGAGAACATTTAGGAATTCCACACGGAACATGTCAAAGTGTAGCCATCGCCGGGTATACGATGGGGGGTGGTTGGGGGCCTTGGACTCGTAAATATGGAATGGGTTGTGAACGTTTAATGGGAGCAACTATTGTTTTAGGAAATGGAACAGTAAAGTATTTAGGAACTAGTGCCTTTTATAATAATGAAAAAGCTACTAAAGAGAATACTGAAGGAGCGGATAGTAGATTGTTGTGGGCAATTCGTGGAGGCGGAGGATTAAGTTATGGTATTGTAACTGAATTTTTCTTTGAGCCGTTTGAACTACCTGACATAGCAACAAGCTTTCATATTTCGTATGATACACTTCCAGTTTTGAAAAAAATAAAAGCTACAGCTGTTATTGAAGCTTGGGAAAAGGTAACTGCTCCAGGAAAATATCCTCAGTTAATAGGAACCAATTTAAAAGTTGTAGCTAAGCAAGTTAATAGTAAAAAAGAAATATCTAAGGATGCTATTTTAGAATGGACATTAAATGGGCATTTTGGAGGTACTCGAAAAGACTTACTAGAAATGATTATTGAATGGGGAGGGTATTTAGTAGAGTTACAAATAGAAGATTTAGATTTATTATCGAATGAAGCGACAAGTATGATGGCTTCTGTAAAGGAAGAATTAGGAGTTAAGTTTGATGAAAGTTCAAATAGTAGTAATGTTCTTACTTTTATAAAAGGAGATGAAAATGGATATCCTTATACTTTTGAATCATGGGATAGATATTCAGTAACTGCTAAAGAAAATGGATTGAGTTTAGAAACAGATTGTCCAGCTCCGCATAAAATAACTTCGAGAATGCCAACTACTGATTGGAATAAAAAGAGTAGAGAACAATTAGTTTGCTCGTTACAATCAACATTATTACAGGGAATAGAGAAAACAAATATTTCATCATATATTACTTTAGGAGCTATTCATGGGGATTTTTATGCAACTCCTGAAGCTAGAGAGAAATCTGCTTTAAAGTGTGCTTTTCCATATCAAGATAGGGCTTTTACGATTCAGTATCAAACATGGTGGGACATGCCTACACAAAGTAAAAGAGGAGAGGAGTGTAAAATGGATTCCTATACTTTAGATAAGGTAATTCCAACACGATTCTATTCAAACAGAGCTTTAGATTGGATGGAAGAATGTCGTGATTATAAAATAAACGAAACTGATGGTTCTTTTATTAGTTTTAAAGATGCTTCTGTACCAACTAAAAATTATTTTGTAGATAATTATGAAAAGTTAATTGGTATAAAGTTAGATTATAGTGAAGATAAAAAGTGCCTTTTTAAATCAAGAAAAACTATTTTGTAATTATTTTTTAATGAATAATAGCTATCAATAGTGATACTAGGTTTAGTTAATTAATCTGGAAATATCTTAAAAACTTAACAAATATTTATTTTCAAATTGCTAGTAATGATGCTATAAAATATTTTATTGCATTTGGATAGGAATGTACGGGGGACTGTAAAATGTTTTTGATTCTTTTGAGGGGGCTCTTAAAAGTAAAAGATAAAACGAACTACACCTTTTATGTACTTCCTATCCTTATTTTAGAAATGAAATTTTTAGTAAATGTAAAAATCGCTAATGAAATATTGATTAATTAACTTTAACCATAAAAATATTCTGATAAATAAATCATTTTTTTGAATAGGAGTGTACTGTATATTAAATACAGCTCTTTTATCTCAGCATCTATATTTTTTCCAATACCTTTTAAAAAAAACTTAGAGGTCTTTATAGTTTACTAAATCTTGCTTTAGGAGTAACGAAAATATCAAATAATCAGTAATTGATTTCTAATACTCAAAGTAAATAAATACCTAAAAAAGCTATTTTTTAAACTCATCTATATTTTGATAATGATCAAAATGAAAAAGTAGTAAAGAATAGCTAGGGAAGTTAATTCTTTATGATTGTATACCCTTTTTGTGCCATCTTGCTCAGAGTTTTCTCAAGGTCCAGTGTTAATGATAATCTTGTTTATCACCTTACACTTTTTAAAACCCTTCAGCTTTATCATCTCCTCTTTGATCAGCACCTCCTTCTAATTTACCGTTAGGCAGTACTAAAATAGCATCTACTTTTCCAATAACAAGAGAGTTTTTCTCATTTAAATTGTAACCCATTTGCTGTAATTTGTTTTTGACTTCAGTTGAAAAACCATTTGGTTCCATTTTAATATCATCAGGAAACCATTGATGATGAAATCTTGGTTGATTTACAGCTTCTTGCATTCCCATTTTATATTCATGAACATTTAAAATAGTTTGTAAAACTGAGGTGATAATGGTAGATCCTCCTGGAGTTCCAACGACCATAAATAGATTTCCGTTTTTTTCTACAATGGTTGGTGTCATAGAACTTAACATACGTTTTTCGGGAGCAATTTTATTGGCTTCAGCTCCTAACAAACCAAACATATTAGGTACACCTGGTTTGCTGCTAAAATCATCCATTTCATTGTTTAAGAAAAAACCTAGCTCCGAACAATATAACTTTGAACCATAACCAGCATTAATAGTGGTAGTAACAGAAACAGCATTTCCAAACTGATCAACAATTGAGTAATGAGTGGTTTCATTACTTTCAATTATTTCAATGTTACCATGTGAAACATCTTTGGAAGAAGTAGGTTTTTCAAAAGAAAAGTTACTCATTCGCTTAGTTGCATATTTTTTACTAATTAACTCTTTTTGTGGAATAGAAACAAAATCAGGATCACCTAAAAAATAACTTCTGTCGGCATATGCTCTTCGTTCAGCCTCTGTAATTAATTGAATTGATTTAGTTGAGTTATGTCCAAAGTTATGTAAATCATAAGGTTCAATACTATTCATGATTTGCGCTAAACAAATTCCACCACTTGAAGGTGGAGACATTGAAATAATTCGTAAATCATCATACTGGAAAGTGATAGGAGTTCGCCACTTAGCTTCATATTTAGCTAAATCTTCTTCAGTAATATAACCCCCATTTTTTTGTAAAAAAGCGGCAAGTTTTTTTGCTGTTTCTCCTTTATAAAATTCATCTCTACCATTTTTTTGAATTCTAGTTAACGTTTCAGCTAAAGCAATATATCTTATAGTATCTCCTTTTTTCCATTTTCTAGTTAAATGAATACTATCTTTATTAGCTTTAAAAAAGTTAGGGCGGTGTTTTTTAAGTCTTTTTTCTTGCTTTTCTGTTACAACAATTCCTTTTTTTGCTAATTCAATTACAGGTTGAATAATTTCTTTAATTGATAAAGAACCAAATTTTCGATGAACTTCAAAAACACCAGCAACGGTTCCTGGTACACCTACAGCAGTAGCACCTAAAGTACTTTTGTTTTCAATAATTGCACCTAAAGAATCTAAATACATGTCTCTTTTAGAAGCTAAAGGAGCTTTTTCTCTATAATCTAGAGCGCCAATTTCACCAGTATTTTTCCTGTAAACCATAAAACCACCACCTCCAATGTTTCCTGCATACGGGTAAGAAACAGCCAAAGCTAATTCAGTAGCAACCATAGCATCGAAAGCATTACCTCCTTTTTTTAAAATGTCTACACCAATTTTTGAAGCTTCTTTTCTAGCAGAAACGACCATTGCTTTTTCTGCTATTAATCCAATTACTTTTTTGTTTTTATTGCTTGTTTTGCAGTTGGTAATAAAAGTAAATAGAATTAAAATAAGTAAGTTTTTCATTTAAATAGTCTTTAATTTTTCGGTGCAAAAATTTTGAAGATCTTCAAAAAATAAAGTGAAGTCATCTTCAAATAAATGATAGTTAACAAGTAAGTCTTCAGAAGCTAAATTCATTTTAGATTTTCCTTTAGTTCGTTTATTCATTCCGTTTAAAACTTCTTGAATACCTTTGGCATATTGATAATTATATAGCCAATTATATTTAATCATATAAGGAAGTAGTTCCTGTGTTTTTTCAGGAAGAATATCTCTGTTTTCTTTTAGTAAGTTGTATACTGAATTTACATAAACATTAAGAGGGATTTGCGAGTATTTTTTCCAGTTTATAGCTAAAAAATGATCATAAAAAATATCTATAATAACACCATCATAATGTCCATAACGCTCATGAAGTCTACGTTTACTTTGTCTAACAATTGTATGTGCATCTGTAAAAGTATCTATTTCACGATGTAAAAAAATACCCTTTTGAATATCTTCTGAATAATGAGAAAATTTATTACCTCGAATATGATCGGCTATAAAATTGCCAATCATGATGTCTTTTTTATTATTAGAAAGGTATAAGTGAGCTAAAAAATTCATTTTATAAATGTAAACAAAAAAACCACAACTATAAAAGTTGTGGCTTTATAAAAAATGTTATTATATTTAATTTCTAGCAGGAATATTTTTTAATATTTCTAGTAAAAAAGCCCAATACTTTTGAGTAGATGAAATTTGAGCACGCTCATCAGGAGAGTGAGCACCTCTTATATTTGGTCCAAAAGAAACCATGTCCATCTCAGGGTAATTTTGACCTAAAATACCACATTCTAAACCAGCATGACAAGCAGCCACATGAGGCTTCTCATTATGTAGTTTTATGTATAAATCAGTAACTATTTTTAATATTTCAGAATTAATATTAGGCAACCACCCAGGGTAAGAGCCAGAAAGCTCAACATCAAAACCTGCAAGTTCAAAAGTAGCACGTAAAGAATTCGCTAAATCCCATTTATTAGTTTCTGAAGAAGAACGTGTTAAACAACCAATTTTAATAGCTCCATCTTTTACAATAATGCGAGCTACATTGTTTGACGTTTCTACTAAGTTTTCTATATCTGGACTCATTCTATATACACCATTTAAAGAAGCATATACTGATTTAATAAGACCTTCTTGCACTCCTAAATCCATAACATTCTTAGGAGACTTAACTTCTTTTAATTCAATAGAAAGGTTTTTTTCTAAACTAGAAAATTCAGCTTTAATATTATTAATAAGTTCGTTTAATTCATATAAAAACGGCTCTTTTGAAACACTGTCAATTACAACAGTAGCAAAACTTTCACGAGGAATAGCATTGCGTAAACTACCACCGTTAATTTCAGATATACGTAAGCCAAAGTTTGTAAAGCCATCAAATAATAATCTATTCATTATTTTATTAGCATTCCCTAAACCTTTATGAATATCCATTCCTGAATGACCACCATTTAAACCAGTAACAGAAATTTCAAAAGATGTTGTGTTTTCAGGAGTAGCTTCTTCAGTATAATTTCTTGTAGCAGTGATGTCTACACCACCAGCACATCCCATACCAATTTCATCGTCTTCCTCAGTATCTAAGTTTAATAATATTTCACCTTTTAAAATACCACCTTCAAGTCCCATTGCACCTGTCATTCCAGTTTCTTCATCAATGGTAAATAAAGCTTCAATTGCAGGGTGAGCAATATCTGAAGAAGATAAAACTGCCATAATTGAAGCAACACCTAATCCATTATCAGCACCTAATGTAGTTCCATCAGCTTTTACCCAGTCACCTTCAATAATCATTTTTATACCTTCAGTATCGAAATCAAAAACAGTATCTGCATTTTTTTGATGAACCATATCTAAATGGCTTTGCATAACTATTGTTTTTCTATTTTCCATTCCAGCAGAAGCAGGCTTACGAATAATTACATTACCTACATTATCAACCATGGTTTCAAGGTTTAAATTCTTCCCAAAATCAACCATAAATTGAATTACTCTTTCTTCTTTTTTAGAAGGACGTGGTACAGCGTTTAGATCAGAAAAATGATTCCAAACAGTTTTAGGTTCTAAGTTTCTTATCTCTGAATTCATTGTGAATTATTTGTTTAGTTTTAATGCACGAAGATAGGTTTTTAATGTGAAATAAGATGATGAAGCATCGTTGAAAAATTGTAAATTTGCAGCATGGATTTTTCTTCAAAATTATTAGAGAATGCGGTAAATGAAGTAAGCAGATTACCAGGTATTGGTAAAAGAACTGCCTTACGATTAGTATTGCATTTATTAAAGCAACCTACTGAGAATACTAAATATTTAACTGAAGCATTAGCCTCATTAAGAAATGATGTAAAATCATGTAGAAAATGTCATAATATTTCAGACACAATTTTATGTGATATCTGTGCAAGTTCTAATAGGAATGCTGAAATTGTTTGTGTAGTTGAAGATATAAGAGATGTTATGGCTATTGAAAATACAGCTCAGTATAGAGGTTTGTATCATGTATTAGGAGGTAAAATATCACCTATTGAAGGAGTAGGGCCTCAAAATTTACAGATAGAATCGTTAGTTGAAAAAGTAAAAGAAGGAGAGGTTAAAGAGCTTATTTTTGCATTAAGTTCAACAATGGAAGGAGATACTACAAACTTTTATATTTATAAACAAATTGAAAAGTACGCTATTAAAACATCAACAATTGCAAGAGGTATTTCAGTGGGTGATGAATTAGAGTTTGCAGATGAAATTACACTAGGGAGAAGTATTGTTAACCGTATACCTTTTGCGCAATCTTTAAAGAGTTAGGATTTTTATTTATTTAATGTTGGTGTACGGTTTTTATTTTTTTTGCCACTTTAAATTCAATTG
>JBELFC010000169.1:0-6591 GCA_042093175.1 Tenacibaculum sp.
TTTTTGTATTTATACTGTAATAGCATGTCTAATAGGAAGCTTTTAATTTGTAAGCGCTTCAATGGCAAGTTCTACACAGAGTTTTTTATCGTTTAGTATTGGAGAAAATAAATTAGAAAAAACGAAATTAATTTTTTCAAATAGTGTTTTTCTTCATTTAGTAATAGGGGCAATATTGGTAATATTGTTGGTGTTTATTGGTAAGTTTTTCATTGTTAATGAAATGAATATTGATCATGAGAAAATTGATATTGCATTATCTTTATTTTATTTTGTTGTTGTAACTACTTTTATATCTATTATTTCTGTCCCTTATGACGCAGTAGTTGATGCGCATGAGAACATGCTTTTTGTGTCTATTATAGGCGTATTAGAGAGTGTTTTAAAATTAGCGATAGCTTTTTATTTAACTTTTATAGAATCGGATCAATTATTTACGTATGGTTTATTATTATTAATATCTGCCATATTTATTAGGATTATTAAACAAATTTATACTATTCGGAAGTATAAAGAATGTAAAAAGATTAGTTTTAAAGATGTAGATAAAGGTATTATTAATCAACTATTACATTTTGCAGGCTGGAATATCCTTGGAATTTTTGTTTATATGGCAAGAAATCAAGGGGTTTTAGTCGTATTAAGCTTGTTTTTTTCAACGGCTATTATTGCTGCTTATGGAATAGCAAATCAAATAATTAATCAGATGTCTTTTTTTTCTGAAACAATGATGAAGACACTAAGGCCTCAAATAATTAAAAGTGAGGGTAGGAGGGAGAGACGTAAAATGATATCGTTAAGTATTCAGGCTTCAAAATTTTCTTTTTTTTTAATGTCTTTTTTTTTAATCCCTTTTTATTTTGAAGTAGATGTTATATTAAACTTATGGTTAAAAGAAGTGCCAGATTTTACAATTTTGTTTTGTAAATTAATATTAATCTTAATGTTATTAAGGCAGTTAACCGTGGGCGTTATTATAAGTGCTCATGCAATAGGAGACATTAAAAAATTTCAGCTAATGACGAGTCCTATTCAGTTACTTGCACTGCCTATAGGATATTTATTGTTTTACCTTGGTTATCCTTCTTATTCAATTATTCTTCTAATGATTGTCTTAGAAATGGTTTCAATATTTATAAGAGTGTTTTATTATAAAAAAGCAGTGAGTTTAAGTAAATTAATTTATTTTAAAAATGTAATTTTAAAATCTTCATTTTCATTTGTTATTTGTTTTGTGTTAGTTTATTTTTTAAAATATTCATTAACTTTTTTAGATTTAAAATACATAGCAACTGTACTTGTTTTTGGTTTTTCGATGCTATTATATCCTATCTTTTTCTATTTTCTTTCTTTAAATAATATAGAAAAAATAGAGGTTGATAAATATCTTATTAATTTCAAAAATAAATTTTTAAATGATAAAGGCATTTAGAAAAGAAAAACGGAAAATAAAAATATAATCTTATATTAATAGCATCAAAAATAGAGTTATGAATTATAATATTTCGATAATAATACCTCATAAAAATATACCAAAACTTTTAGAAAGATGTCTAAAGTCTATACCACAAAGAGAAGATATACAGGTAATTATTGTAGATGATAACAGTGATAAAAAGTATAAAAATGATTTCCCTGGTTTAGAAAGACCAAATACTAAAGTGTTTTTTTCAGAGAAATCATTAACTGCAGGAGGTGCAAGAAATTTAGGGTTGAACAATGCGAAAGGAAAATTTGTTATGTTTGCCGATGCAGATGATTTTTTTCATGATCTTTTTTATCAAACCGTTGAGCCATTTTTTGATAAAAATTTTGATCTGGTTTATTTTGGAATGGATAGTGTTTTTTCAGAGACATTATTGCCTGCTAAAAGAGCTTCAGGTATTATTTCTTTGCTTGAAGAAGCATCTAAACAAGATGAAGAATCTATAAATATGATTCGCTATAAGTTTCTCTATCCTTCATGTAAATTGATTAAAAGAGCATTAATTGAAAATGAAAATGTTAGGTTTGATGAAGTTCCGGCATCAAATGATACAATGTTTGGGGTTAAAGTGGCTACATATTCAAAAAAGATTTATTTTAAACCAAATGTTATATATTGTTTAACTTATCGTGAGAATTCATTGGTAACCTCATATACATACCAAACGTTAAAAAGTAGATTGTTAGTTTCTTTTAATTTGTATGATTTTTTAAAGGGGATAGGAAAAGAAAAGTATGCACAATCTTCGGTTGAACATTGGTTGCAGATTAGACATGCGAATTATTTCTTATTTGCAAAAGATTTTTTTGTTTTGCTAAAACATTATTCCTTTAGTTTTATTGTAAAAAGTTTGATGAACAAGTTAAAAAGTAAATAAACGTATATCAAAATGTACTTAAAAAATGAATTGTATTTGGCATATAATACCTATTTTGTAAATTGTAAAAGGAATATTTTTTTATTATCTAATAAAAGATTAAAAGAAAAGAATGAATAAGACAGATATTTTAATAAAAAAGAACAACAACAGTTTTTTTAAATTGATGTTAATAACTTTTGTTGTATCCATTTTCTTTTTATTTAAAAACTTACTTCTAGGGTTACACGAAAGTTTTAATATTGCTTTAATATTTTTAGGATGTTGTATTTTTATACCTCTGTTAATAAAGGTTAATAAGAGAAATTTTTTCTTGTTTGATCCTTCTATTATCATACCTTTTTGGTTTGGTCTTATGTATTATTTTACCTCTATACCTTTTTATTCTTCAGAAAAACCATCGGATTATTTTGATTCAATATTATTTGACCCTTTAAATAAAAATAATGTTCTTGTTCTTTATACTTTATCTTTTGGTATCCTTTTATTTTATTTAGGATATAGTCTTGTTAATAATTTTTTTTTGATTAGAGGTTCTGTGATTAATAAAGATCTTAATTTTTCTTCATTTTTTAGTTTTCGTAAGCTTTTTCTACCATTATATCTTTTTTCTATATTATTCAGGTTTTACGGGTATTCTGCCGGGTTTATGGGTTCGTTAACAGCTATGGGTGCTGTTCGGTTACCTAATATACCATTAATTTCTTTGTTTTTTTTTATTGCAAACTCATGGGTTGTTTATTTTTTCTTTTTTTCATCTATTAGTTATGCATCGAAAAAATATAGAAACATTTTTTATGTTTTTTTATTTTTAGAATTATTTTTCATGTTAATAAGTGGTGATAGGAGAAATTTAATCATTTTATTTTTCACATATTCGATTACTTTTTATTTAGAAAAAAAATATATTCCTATCATAAATATTATTAAATATGGTCTACCTTTTATAATCATAGTATTACCCATTATTACAATTTACGGATATTTACTACCTACACTAAATAGTTTTGATATCAACTCAGTTTTAGGTTTGTTCGGTACTGTTTTTGAAAGGCTTGGTTCATTATCACTCTCAGAAATTATAAATGATTTTGTTTTAACTCCTATTATTGAATCTTTTGGTTATCTGTCTAACATTGGAATTGCATATTCAGAGTTTACACTGCAGGGTATAGAGTGGGGTGCGGTAGGGTTTGAGAACTTAATTAGTAAATTAGTTCCTAGTCTAATTTATTCTTCTTCTTTTAATGAACGAATGTATTATGATATGTTTGCTCAGAAAGCTATTTCGTACAACATAAATCATTCCTTTTTAACTTTCACAGCACAAACAGAGCAGATGCTAAGTTATGGTATTTTTGGTGTTTTGGGAGGATTGTTTTTACAAGGAGCTTTTGTGAGTTTTCTATTCAGAATCTTTAATTCAATAAATACTCCAGTAATTTTAAGAATAGTGTTTTTAGGACTATTGTTTAAGTTTACTATTAATTTTATGAGTGGTTTACTTGTTGTAGATTTGATTACAGGTTTTAGAATATTATTTTATGCTTGTATTTTATATGCAGTGTATAGTATGTTTGTTTATAAAAAATAATTTATATTTTACTAAAAAATTTATATATGCAGATTTTATTTTTTTATAGAAATAAGAAGGCTGGTTTTAGCATCCATAAGGTATTTAATACCATAACTGCTGGCTTTAATAATAAGGAAGATATAATTAGTAAATTTGAGATGCCAGTTTATGGAGCAAGTATAAAAAATGTTTTTAATAATATTCGATTTATTTATAAAAATAGAACAAAAAAGGGAATTAATCATATAACAGGCGACATTCACTATGGTATTTTAGGACTTATAGGGTGTAAATCAGTTTTAACAGTACATGACTTAGTACTACTAGAAAATACTAGAAATAAACTTAAAAAATTTATTTTATTTATTTTTTGGTACTATCTGCCTATAAAAATGGCTACAAAAGTAGTTTGTATTTCAGAAAAAACAAAAAGTAGTGTTTTAAAGTATGTGAAAAGAAAAGATATTGACGTTGTTTATAATCCCCTAGATGATTTTTTTAAATTTGAATTCAAAGAATTTAACAAAAAGAACCCAGTAGTTTTACATATAGGTACTGGTTGGAATAAAAACCTTAGTGCTGTTATAAAAGCGCTAAAAGGTATTAAGTGTGTTTTAAGGATTATCGGTAAAATTAATGAGAAAGATTTATTATTATTAGAAAGATATAAAATAGATTATTCTAATGGTTATAAATTAACTGATAAAGAAATATTAGAAGAGTATGTTAAATCTGATATAGTTAGTTTTCCTTCAATTTTTGAAGGTTTTGGTATGCCTGTTATAGAGGGGCAAGCAATAGGGCGAGTTGTTCTTACATCTAATATTACACCTATGACCGAGATAAGTGGTAGTGCAGTGTATTATGTAGATCCAAATTCTGTAGAATCTGTTAGAAACGGATTTTTGGACATAATAAATAATGACAAGATGAGATTAAATTTGATTGATTTAGGGATTATTAATGTTAAAAAATTTGATGTTTCCGAAATAGTTAAGAAATATAGATTAATATATAAAAAAATTTCAAATGATAAGAGTTAATCAAACAATAGAATCAATAGATGTTGAAATAGGAGGTCCTGCTAGAAGTGTTACACATTTAATAAATGCCCAACTAGAATGCAGTGATAACATTGAAATTGATTTATTGACTATGGAAACAGTAAATCCTATTATTTCTAAGTTTAATTACGATAAAGGTAAAATTATTTTTTTTAAAAGAAAATTAGAGTTTATTAATAATTATGATTTATATCATGGCCACGGTTTATGGTTAATGGCTGTGCATAAAATGGTCAAACAAGCTAGAAAAAAAAATAGACCCTATATTATCACTATAAGAGGTATGCTAGAGTCTTGGTCTTTACAACAAGGTGAAATTAAAAAGAAACTCGCGTTAAAGCTATACCAATACAGTGACCTAAAAAACGCCGATTGCTTACACGCAACAGCACCAATGGAGGTTTTAAGTATTAGGGCATTAGGGCTCAAAAATCCAGTAGCAATGATTCCTAATGGTATTAATTTAAATGAATTTCCAGAAAGTGTTCCAGTAAAATCACTTGGGAAAAAAAAGATTTTATTTTTGTCTAGAATTCACCCAAAAAAAGGTATAGAAAATTTAATTAAAGCTTGGTTGTTGTTAGATAATAGCGTAAGAGAAGGTTGGGTTATTGAAATAGTTGGGAATGGTGATTTTAGCTATATTCAAAAATTAAATAAATTGATTAAGTCTAGTAAAATAGAAGATGAAATACATTTACTACCACCTGTTTTTGGTGAAAAAAAAATAGAACTGTATAGAAATGCAAGTTTATTTGTTTTGCCTACTTTTAGTGAAAACTTTGGTGTAGTAATTGCGGAAGCTTTAGCAAGTTACACACCTGTTATTACAACAAAAGGAGCTCCTTGGGAAGATTTAGATAAATTTAACTGTGGCTGGTGGATAGATATTGGAGTTGAACCTTTAAAAATAGCCTTAAAAGAAGCTATGGCTTATAATGTGAGAGAAATAATAGAGAAAGGTCTAAATGGAAGGGAATTAGTAGAAAATAAGTATAGTATTAATGCAGTGGCTAAACAAATGTTAGAATTATATTCTTGGATTTTAAATGATACCGAAAAACCTTTGTTTATTGATTTATACAAGCAAAAATAATTCAGGTTAAAAAGGTTTGAGTAGCAAGATCAATAAAGTTAAATTTTATTGATAATTGATTAGATTAACTAATTAATAAACAAGATTATAATTTTCTTTTATTGAAACTAAAAAGTTTAATTTTTAGGATAATTTAATATTTTAAAATGAAAGTAATTGATTTATCAACTTTTGAAAATAAATGGTATAAACCAGGGGGAAAAATCAAAATTATTATATGGTATTTCATAAATGCTATTTTTTTTAAATCCTCATTTCCATGGCCACAATCTGTAAAAATAAATTTAATTAGATTTTTTGGAGCAAAAATTGGTCATAATGTATTATTTAAATCAAATATTAATATCAAATATCCATGGTTTCTTGAAATAGACAATAATGTTTGGATCGGTGAAAATGTTTGGATTGATAATGTGGCGAGGGTAAAAATTGAAAATAATGTTTGTATTTCTCAAGGAGCACTGTTACGTTGTGGAAATCATGATTATAAAA
>JBELFC010000170.1:0-6582 GCA_042093175.1 Tenacibaculum sp.
GATTTTTTAAATACTTTACTAAACGTTTCTTGGGTTAACTCTTGCCAATCTCGCTTAGTCATTTCTAATAAGTTTTCTTGAGGTGAAAACAAAGGTTCAGCATGTGGTTTTGAAAAACGATTCCATGGACAAACATCCTGACAAATATCACATCCAAACATCCAGTTTTCCGTTTTTTCTTTGAACGCTGTAGGAATAGACTCTTTAAGTTCAATTGTTAAATATGAAATACACTTACTACCATCAACCGTATTATTTGGTAAAATAGCTTCTGTTGGGCATGCATCAATACAACGAGTACACGATCCACAATGATCAGTAATAAATGGATGATCATACACCAATTCTAAATCAATAATTAATTCGGCTAAAAAGAAAAAAGATCCTTGCTGTTTCTGTATTAATAATGAATGCTTCCCATTCCAACCCAAACCTGCTTTTTCTGCCCAAGCACGTTCTAAAACTGGAGCAGAATCTACAAAACAACGCCCAGACACCTCCCCTATTTCATCATGTATAAGCTGTAATAATGCTTTTAACTTACCTTTTATAATATGATGATAATCTTGCCCATAAGCATATTTAGAAATCTTATAGCTATCTTTTGATTGAACTTCCTCCGGAAAGTAATTATACGTTAGTGATATTACAGATTTTGCGCCCTCTACTAACAATGTTGGATCTAAACGCTTATCAAAATGGTTTTCCATGTACTTCATTTCACCATGAAAATCATTTTTTAACCACGCTTCTAAACGAGGTGCTTCTTTTTCTAAAAACTCAGCTTTTGCAATACCACATTCTAAAAACCCTAATTTCTTAGCTTGGGCTTTTATAAAATTAGAATATTGCTCTTTTTTACTCATTTATTGTTCGTTTTCAAAAGCAAAATTACCAAAACTTTTATTTTTATAGTTTTCTTAGCGATATGTTAACAAATAAATACTGAACTTTGCCCGTTAGTAATATATACTTTAAAATATTTCCTCTATGAAAAAAGTTTATAAAATATTGATTGGCTTTGTTTTAGTCATTTTCATTTTATTAGTAAGCATTCCTTTATTATTTCAAGATAAGATTCTTGGTTTGGTTAAAGAAACTGTAAACAACAATGTAAATGCTAAGGTTGATTTTTCTGATGGTAACTTAAGTTTACTCAGGAATTTCCCAAATGCATCTGTTACACTTTCTAATGTTTCTGTAATAAATCATAAACCTTTTGATGGGGATACTTTACTGTATGCGAAAGACGTTGTTTTAAAACTAAAACTTACTGAACTTTTTAAAGCTTCTTCTGACCAATTAAACATAAAATCTTTTACTATTGACAATGCTTTGGTAAACGTAATGGTTAATGAAAAAGGAAAAGCAAATTATGATATTGCTAAACCTTCTACTGAAGTTACAGTTAATGAAGAAGCTTCAGAAGAAAGTGAACCTTCTACTTTTGGATTATCAATTGACGGTTATAGTATTAGTAACACCACTATTAAATACAACGATAAAAAAGGAAAAATGTCTCTTTTATTGAACGACTTTAATCATAGTGGTTATGGTGATTTTTCTCAATCAAACTCAGAATTAACTACCAAAACAACATCTACTATTTCATTTGGAATGGACAATGTTTACTATGCAAAAAATCAAAAGATATCTTTAGATGCTATTCTTGGAATGGATTTAGTAAACAAGAAGTTTTCATTTTTAAAAAATGAAGCTAAACTTAATAACCTAGCTCTTGTTTTTAATGGTTTTGTTCAAATAAATGAGAATAACCAAGAAGTACATATCGATTTTAAAACTCCATCATCTGACTTTAAAAATTTTTTAGGCTTAATTCCAGAGGTTTATGCTAAAAACATCGCTGATGTTAAAACCTCAGGAAACTTTAGTGTAGCCGGAAAAGTATTTGGAACCATTGATGAAAAGAACATTCCAAAACTGGATATAGCAGTAAATGCTAAAAATGCCTCTTTTAAATACCCTGACTTACCTAAAAGTGTTCGCAACATAAATATCAACGCTCAATTAAAAAACACTACTGGAAAGGTTAAAAACACCTTTATAACCATTGACAATCTTTCTTTTAAAATTGATGAAGATGTTTTTTCTGGAAAAGGAAGTTTATACAACTTAACAACAAATCCGTTAGTAAAAGCCAATTTAAACGGAACCTTAAATTTAGCCAATATTAACAAAGCATACCCTGTTGATTTAAAAAATGAACTAAGTGGTAAATTAAAAGCAAATTTGCGAACTAGCTTTGATGTTGATGCTATTAAAAAGAACATTGTTAGGCGTATTAAAAATGATGGTACTATTGAGGTAAGCGATTTTGTTTTTTCTTCAAAAGATATTGTAAACCCTCTTGAAATAAAAAACACCAAAATTAATTTTGATCCTAAAGTAATTTCACTAACAAAGTTTGATGCAAAAACTGGAAAGAGTGATATTAATGCTACTGGAAAAATTAATAACCTTCTTGGGTTTTTATTGTCAAACAAAAAACTACAAGGTACTTTTAATGTGAAATCTAACAATTTTTATGTAAGTGATTTCATGCAAAAAAACACAGATACTCCTACCAACGATGATACCTCAAAAGAAGAATCGGAAACTAAAGAGGTTTCAACAGAAGAATCACTAAAAATTCCAGCTTTCTTAGATTGTAAAGTTTTAGCAGATGCTAAAACTGTTCATTATGACAACTTAACTTTAAAAAATGTAAAAGGAACTTTATGGTTAAAGGATGAAAAAGCTATTTTACAAAATGTAAATGCAGGAATTTTTAACGGGCAAATAGCATTAAATGGAGAAGTAAATACCCAAAAGAAGCAGCCTACTTTTGCTATGAAATTAGGAGTTAAATCATTTGATATTTCTCAATCTTTTACTAGTATGGATTTATTAAAATCATTAAGCCCAATTGCTGGTGCTATGAATGGAAAATTAAATTCAGACATTAATTTAAGCGGTAGTTTAAATAAAGATTTCACCCCAAACTTAACTTCTGTATCTGGAAAAGCTTTAGCTCAACTTTTAACTACTAAAATTAATCCTGAAAATTCAAAAGCTTTAAGCTTATTAGATAATAAATTATCATTTATAGATTTAACAAAACTAGATTTATCAGACATAAAAACACATTTATCTTTTAAACAAGGAAAAGTAGCAGTAGCTCCTTTTAAATTAAAATATAAAGATATTGGCATTAATATAGGAGGAAGTCATGGTTTTGATCAGAGTATGAATTATAACGTTACTTTAGATGTTCCTGCTAAATACTTGGGTAGTGAGGTGTCTGGTTTATTATCAAAACTAAGCGCTAAAGACCAAAACATAACAGTGCCAGTTACTGCAACGATTACAGGAAATATGACATCTCCAAGTGTTACTACTGATTTATCTTCTTCTGTTTCAAAATTAAGTCAGAAATTAATTCAACAACAAAAAGACAATTTAGTTAAAAACACGTTAGGGAATTTACTAGGAAATTCTAAAAAAGATACAACTAAAACCTCTACAAGCACCAAAGATGCAACCGTTAATAAAGTAAAAGATGTTTTAGGAGGTTTATTTGGTAAAAAGAAGAAAGAAAAGAAAAAGAAATAACTATCTTGTTCTTTTAGTAATTACACACATAAGGTTTCCTAAATTGATTAGGAAACCTTTTTTATTTATCAATATCTATGCTGAACTTTTTATACCTTAAACTTTTAAGCTAAAAAAAATTATTCAGGCAACCATTTATAAAAAACGTGTGTCTATGTTTTTAAGATTTCTTTGTAACATCTTTAACATTTTGTAGTCATATTACTGATTTTATATCTGTTAAGTTTGTTACCAAACTAATATTAAACCAAAACTATGAAGAAAATAACTACTTTTATTTTTTTACTTTCCTCTATTATTAGCTTTTCTCAAATGAAAGGTAAAATTACTGACACTAAAGGAAAATCACTCCCTTTTGTTAGTGTTTATTTAGAAAACAGCATTACAGGAACTACCTCAAATAACAACGGTGATTATAATTTAAACATTGAAAAAACAGGAAACTATACTATTGTTTTTCAATTTTTAGGATATAAAACAGCTAAAAAAAATGTAACAATAAACAAATTACCTTTTATTCTTAACGTTTCACTACAGGAAGAACAAGTTTCTTTAGATGAAGTTCAAATTAATTCAAAAGAAAACCCAGCAAATGCAATTATTAGAAATACCATTGCAAATAAAAACAAGAATACTAATAAGCTAGGTAAATACACTTCAGACTTTTATTCTCGTGGAATGTTTAAAATTAAAAACGCTCCTAAAAAAATTCTAGGTCAAGAAGTTGGTGATTTAGGTGGAGGGTTAGATTCTACCCGTAGTGGTATTATGTACCTTTCAGAAACTATTTCAAAAATAACATATCAAAAAAAACCAAAGAAATTTAAAGAACACATCGTTGCTTCTAAAGTTTCTGGTCAAGATAACGGTATAAGCTTTAACCAAGCAGATGAAGTAAACTTCGATTTTTATGAAAACTCATTTGATTTAGCTGGAAAACAAATGGTTTCTCCAATAGCAGATGGTGCTTTTGGATATTACAAGTATAAATTAACTGGTGTTTTTTACAATAAAAATGGTAAGCTCGTTAACAAAATTGAATTACTTCCAAAAAGAAAAAACGATCCTGTTTTTAATGGTTTTATATACGTTGTAGAAGACGATTGGTCAATATATGGTGCCGATGTTAATGTTTCTGGTTCTCAAGTAGGTGTACCCATGGTTAAAAGTTTACATATTAAACAAAACTACAATTATGTATCTGCTATAAAAGCCTGGACTTTGGTTACACAAACTATAGATTTTAATGCTGGTATGTTTGGTATTAACTTTAATGGTCGTTTTTCAGCAGCATACTCAAACTATAATTTCACACCAAACTTTACTGACAAAACATTTACAAATGAAGTATTATCTTTTGCCGAGAATGCTACTAAAAAAGATACCACCTACTGGAATACTATAAGGCCTGTTGCCTTAACTAATGAAGAAGTTTCTGATTACAAGTTAAAAGATAGTATTAAGGTAATTCGAAAATCTAAAAAATACTTAGACTCTATTGATGGCAAAAGAAACAAATTCAAACCTCTTAACATTCTTACAGGGTATAGCTACGATAACTCATATAAGAAATGGTCTGTTAATTTTTCTTCACCTATAGAAAACTTAAATTTTAATACTGTTCAAGGGTGGAACTCAAGTTTAAGTTTAAACTTTAATAAACGCTTAAATAAAACAGGAAAAGGGTTTAGCACAGGTGTTGCTGTTAATTATGGACTATCTGATAAAAAAGCTAGGCCTACAGGATATTTCTCATATAAATGGAACAATACCTCTCGTCCTCTATTAAATATTTCTGGAGGAATAACTACAAGTCAATTTGATGCTAAAAATCCAATTTCTAAATTTTGGAACACCATAAGTTCTACCATGTTTGAAAGAAACTACATGAAAATTTATGAAAAATCTTTTGCAAAAGTATCTTTTTCTCAAGAAGTGATTAATGGATTACGTTTATATTCAAGCATAGAATTTGCTGACAGAAAACCTTTATTCAATACAACAGACTATGTAATGTTTCCAAAAAAAGACATAGCATACACTTCTAATAACCCTATTCAGCCTTCAAACTTTAATAGTTCTTTTACACCTCATCAAATGTGGTCATTTAGTCTAGGTGCATCAATACAATTTGGTCAAAAGTACTGGTCGTATCCAAATAGAAAAATAAACATTGGTAACAAAAAGTATCCTTCATTATACATTGGATATAAAAAGAACTTTGGTTCTGGAAATAGTAACTGGAATTCAGATGTTATTTATTCACAATTATATCAAAATATTGGACTTGGAAATTGGGGAAGATTTAAATATAAAATTAAGGGAGGACTATTTTTAGACAAAAAAGATATACCTTTTATGGATTATGCCCACTTTAATGGAAATCGCCTATTAATAGCTCCGAATAGTAATTATTTAAACGGTTTTTTAGCCTTACCTTATTACCAATTAAGCACAAATGATAAATATGGTGAACTACATGCTGAACAAAACTTTAAAGGGGCATTATTAAGTAAAGTACCACTTTTAAATCAACTAAACTTTCATTTAGTAGCAGGAGCTAAAGGTTTATTTACTGGTGGAAACAAGCCGTATTCAGAATTCTCATTAGGGTTAGATAATATTGGCTTCGGAAAATGGCGCTTTCTTCGTGTAGATTTTGTACGTTCTAACTTTAATGGGCAAAAAGAAAATAGAGTTCTTTTTGGAATTAAATTATAACTTATATCCTATACCAAATAATATAATTCTAGGCATTATATATGTTCTAGTATCAGAAATTAGATAGTCTGAAAAACTATTGCTCTGTTTAAATGTTTCATCTGTTAAATTTTGAGCAGTAATTTTAAAATTCCAAGGGCTATCTTCTTTCTGATAAAATATAGATGCATTTGTTATGCTATACCTATTACTTTGGCTTTCTGTTTGATTTTTATAATCGTAATAACTATAATCAAAAGTCAACTTAAA
>JBELFC010000171.1:0-6564 GCA_042093175.1 Tenacibaculum sp.
ACTGGCGACATTCAGCTTGGAAGGCTGACGCTCTACCAACTGAGCTACTCCCGCAGTAAAGCGGTTGCAAATATAATATAGTTTCTAGAATTTACAAGAGTTTTTTTTGGGTTTTTAATAGAATTTATTACCATTGTAGGTAACTTTCAGTAAATGAATATTATGGGGCTAAAATATATAGTAAGTCATGATAGTTTTTGCAATTACTATGAAGTAAAGTTCTATAAAGGGTTTAAACGTAAACAGAATGTTGTGCATACTGACAAAAAACCGTAAAGATGAGACTTTAAATGATTTAATAAATAATGTTAATCAAGAACTAGTTTCAAAGTAGGTGAAAACAAACAATTATTTATAGCGATTGTTGTGATATGAATTTGATTACATTTTTTTAAACATTACGTTTTTTATGCGACCTCTGTCTATATTTAATCCAATAACCTCATTTTGTTTATCTCTTACGATTTTAATTTTATATACATTCATCATCCTTAAATAGTCTGCTAAAATTAGTTCAGCGTTTCTTTCCCGACCATTTTTTATGAGAGAATAGTTATTTTTTTCTTTATACTTTAAGATAATTTCTGTGTCTGTCTCATCATTAAAATATCTACCATTCAATTCCTTTTTATTAAAATTATTCATATCAATATTTGATATCTTATGATATGTAACCGGCCTTTGACTAGATTTATACAAAGTGAATTTCTGGTTTTGCTTACTGATGTTTTCAAAATTAATTTTTAAATCTGGGATAGTTTTGTAATGAAATAGACCGCCCTTTTCATTTATTAGCTTAACAGGGGCTTGTTGGTAAATATTTCGAGAAATAGTCCCATCTTTTTCTGTAATTTTAATGATTGTTTCGTCTTCGTTTTTATAAATACCTGTAATCCTATGCAAGTTTTTCATTTTTTCAACTATATTAGGAGTATCTGGATACACAGAAGATTTTGTTTTATACTCTTCTAATTCTAATACTATATCTGCTAGTTGTTTAGCTAAATAGTTTGTAGGGATATTACCATTATTAGACATCACTACGATGGCTAATTTTTCATATGGAAATCTTAAAAACGTTGCGTTATATGCGCCTGTATTTCCATTGTGGTAAGAGTATTTCAATCCTTTATAAGTATTAAACATTAATCCATACCCATTATTCATTGCAATAGGAGTTTGAGATTTTTTAATGATATCTTTAGAAATATACTTTTCATCATTATTTTGGACTATTTGTTCCCATTTGAGTTGGTCAATCATAGTTGTAAACAATGCTCCATCTCCATAAACTTCAGTTATTGATGGGTACTCACGCCAACTACCCCAATTGCCATATGGTCTTGCTTTATTAGGGATAATTGCTGTATAATTGGTTAAAAATTTTGTGTTTAGCATTTTTAATTCAGTAAATACTGATTTAGCATATTTACTAAAACCTTTACCTGTTATTTTTTTTATTATTTCAGTAAGAAGAATATAATTTGAATTGCTATATAAATGTTCTGTTCCTGGCTGAAAATTTAAGTCGGTTTGAGATTTTAAAAGTTCAATAACGTCATCATTATCAATAAACAATTTCCACCAAGTTTTCCCTTGCAAGGCTATTAAGTCACAGTAATCTCTAATACCACTTGTATGGGTTAATAAATTTGAAATAGTAATTTTATGCTTCACATTTTTGTATAAATCAGGGAGGTATGTTCTAATGTCATCTTCTAACTTCAGTTTATGCTGTTCCATTAATTTCAATATACATAATGCAGTAAATTGTTTAGCATTTGAGGCTATATTGAAACTTGTATTTTCATTTACCCTTGTTTGATTTTCAAGATTAGAATAGCCTACATATTTTTGATAAACGATTTCACTATTTTTAACAACTCCAACTGCTATACCTGGTGAAATACCTTTAACGTATTTTTCAATTTGAGTGTTAAGCTTATTATTATATGTTGAAGCAAAATTTTGAGATTGAGCATTAACAGTAAAGAAGAAAATAATAATAACTAATACTTGTTTCATTGTTTATGGTTTTTTGTTTGATGATTTTTTTGAACAAATAAATGACAATGAAATAAATAAATCGCTTCAAATGATCATTTGAAACCTTTTTAAAAGTTGTTTTTTAAAATATATTGTTTTGGTGTTAATGAAGTATGCTTTTTAAAAGCTCGATTAAAAGTAGTTTTAGAATTAAATCCAGAATCAAGTGCAATCCCTAAGAGCGTATTATCTATATGCTCACCTTTTTTTATTTTTTTTATCACTGCATCTACTCGTTTTGAATTTATAAAGTCATTAAAATTCATTTTGAAACCTTGATTAATAATGCTTGAAATTAAATTACGATTAGTATCTAGATCCGCAGCAATATCGAACAAAGTTAGATTAGAGTTAGTATAGATTTTTTTTTCATCGAGTAGTAATTGTATTTTTATTTTCCATTCTTCGATATTAGAGATTTCATTATCATTACCCTTAAGTATTGAAATATCAAGATTGTCTTTGATTTTTGGTTTGTTAATAGATTCGGTATTGAATGAAATCGTAGCTCTTATAGAGTTCGAATAACCAGTAATAGCGATGTATAAATATAGAATAGAGAAACATAAATAATACCAATATTTACGACCAAATTGACCCCATTCAGGATTAAGAATAAAAAAGCAAACTCGTAAAATAAGCAAAAGGCTAAAGGCTAGCATAAAATGGCTTATCCATTTAAATAGAATTTCATCTGCATAACTTACTTCATTGACGATTAATTTTCTATAATTTTGATAAAACTTATAACTTAATATAAGATAAAATAACATTGAAAATAAGCCAGTTATTTGATACCAAAATACCAAATCTTTATCTCTACCATCTGCATAAAAATAAAACTCACTCAATATCCATTTGTCCGTAATAAATACAATTAGGCTATATATTAAATATAAAATTGCTGGTAAAAAGTGGATGTAATGTTTTTTTAAAAGTTTGAAGTCTTTATTCAAAAGACTTTGTGTGTAGAAAAAAATTATAGGGCCAATTAGAAATAGTTGTTGAAATGGTATAAAAAATAGAAATTCTCTATAACTTTTTATGGAATACCAACCAGCATAACCTAACATAAATGGACAAACATATAATCCACATAAAAGAACAAATAAACCTAACCAATTACTGTCTTTACGATTTTCTTTAAGTCCTTTTTTGAGTAATAAAAAAGAAAAAACTATGGCATTAAAGAAGAAAATAAGTAGTACAGAACTTTTCTGATTAAAGTCAAAAAATATTAATTCATCCAATGTTTTAAATAGGGGTTAATTATTTTTTAGTTTGCATACAACTTGTTCTTGTATGTTTTTAAACATCTAATTTAGTAAATACAAAATCAACTAAAAAATCCGTGAGGTTTTTCGTAAGAATACGATTACTAGTAATGAATTATAAATAATTTAAGTTTGCAAAATAATTTATAGTTGTTTGTACATAATATGAGTATCTATCAAGCCTAATTCAAGGTGTCTAAATCCATTTGGTGTTGTACCAATGATTTCAAACCCATATTTTTTCCAAAGTTTAATTGCAGTTTTGTTAGAGCTAACAACAATGTTAAATTGAATTGCTTTGAAATTATTTTCTTTTGCAAATTCTAATGAATGTTCACATAGTTGTTTTCCTACGCCTTTTCCTTGTGCATTAGGACTTACCATATAGCTACAATTTGCTATGTGATTTCCTAAACCTATTTGATTTGGCTTTATTATATAAGTTCCTAAAATTTCATTGTTTTTTTCAAATACGAATGTGTTCATATAATCCGCAAACCAATGTTTTTGGATATCATCTTTTGTTGTTTCTGGGCTAAATACATATGTATCTCCTGTTTTTATAACTTTTGAGAATATTTCCCATACAGAGTTATAATCTTCTCTAATTGCTTTTCTAATCATTTTATTGTTTTTGAATTGTAGATATGATAACTGTGAATGAAGCAGTATAAAATAGCACCAATTACAATTGGCATAGCATCTATAGCAAAACCATAAATAATATACATTAAGCTAGAAATAAAATGCCAAGTTCTTAATTTGGTTATATTTTTATTTGTTAAAGCAAATAAAGCGACACCTAAAGCTGAAAAACTGAATAAATTAATCATTATGTAAATGGATTAAAGCTCGTTCTTTATAGTTCGATTTTGAAATAGCAGTTTCAATTTTATCCAATTGTTCAAAAATATCAGTGTTGTTATCTAGAATGTCTGCAATAGTTTTTTCACCTGCAGACCAAATTTCTTCTAATTTAGGAAGCTCTTTTTTTGCTTTCGTTGTAAGTTTAAGTAATTGAATTCTACTGTCATTTTTATCTTTTTCGGCTTTAAGATAATTTTTTGCTTTCATCTTATTGACAATCTTAATAACTCCAGGTTGAGATATTTTCAGTTTTTCAGCAATTTCGGTAATAGTAAGTGTGTTTTTTTTCTTGAAAAGAAGAAATATTAAATGCCAATTAGGTTCAATTTCTAGGTTTAAGGTTTTATATAAATCCTTAGCTCCATAAAGTAAGTTATCACTTATTCTTTTGATTCTAGCGGTAAAAGTTAAATGGTCGTATTTTTTCATTATTACATAACTGGTTATGCAAATATATGATTTTTAAACAAAATAGATAACCGGTTATGTATTTTTCATTACTTATAACGATTTATTGTATGAAATGTAGCGTATAAAAACACATTAAACTTTAGACCAAACACTAAAAATTGTATTAAAAATAGCCATTGTAACCAGTTTTTTAGTAATTTAATTTAGTTTTATACTCTTCCAGTTTATCCCAAATTAGCCAAAGTTCTTTGAGTATCTTTTCATTGTTTCCGTCAATATGAGTATTCACAGTTACTATCTGCCCCAATTTATCATCCGCATTAAAAAACATAAGAGATACCAGTCCTAGGTCTGAACCAGTATGACCAAAATAGCCTGTTTGAGTTTTACCCATGAATATGCAAGAATCGTATTTTACCGAAAATGCTGGGTTTTCTTTTTTTATACTGTTTATTGAATCAGAATTTTTTTTGCTGCCAAAAAGTTCATAATAGCTTTTCGTCTTTAGTAAATCACCAGTTCCAGATTGTCCTTTTATCAATTCATTTAGAAGTAAGCTCAAATCATTTAAAGAAGTAAAAAGACCTCCGTCAGGATAACTTTGAAGTTTATAAAAAGGGACTTGTTTATGGCCATAGTAAAGATTCGAAACATTAGAAGAATCAAAAGTTTCAAAAGACCAGCCTGAAGAAGACATTCTAAGATGTTTAAATATATTTTTTTGGGTGAAGCTCTGATATGATTCTTCAGTTGCTATTTCCAAAATATACGCTGCTAATGCAGCACCAATATTTGTATACTTATAATTAGTCCCAGGTTTAAACTCTGTAAACCCTTCTTTTAGATACCATTCTTCTTCTTTTGATAGTAGCTTTTTTATAAACTCTGGCATTGATATTTGAGATTGAGAAGGCTTAAAAACTCCATTCATTTCTTCAATTCCATTGAATCCTTGGTCATCTTTTAGAATATATACATTTTCATCATAGTATTTCGTATCTACTATAGATGAAGTATGATTTGCTAATTGCCTAAGTGTAATTTTTTCGTTTGGAAAATTTGGATTGGAAATATCAAATGATAAATACTTGCTAATTGGATCATCTAAATCTAATTTACCTAATTCCTGAGCTTTTAAAAGTGCTAGCCCTATTATTACTTTAGAAATAGAACCTACTTTTTGAATGGTATTTACAGTATAGGGTTTTTTATTCTTGAGATCAGAAACTCCAAAGCCTCTTTGATACAAAATACTTTTGTCATTAACAATAGAAACAGAAAAACCATGAATTAAACCTGTTGCTGAAATTTTTTGTAATTCATCTGTCAGAGTTTTTGATATTTTATTTTTTTGTTTTTCATGATTACATGAAAGAATAAAAATAAATAGAAAGAAAAGTAGAATCTTATTCATAGTATTAAATTCAATTTCAACGTGTAGTCTTATTTTAGGACGGGTCATAATATATGCTACCAGTCAAGTATAAGGATAGTATGGGGTTAAAGTAAACTTACTTTTGGGTTATAACTTAGTCAAATTTATAATTTTACTTTTAAATTTCAACTAAACGTCAAATTTTAAATTTGGCGGACTTTGTAAAGATGCACCAAATTCGGGTTTGACACTTAACCCTTATTATTTTTATATATTGTTACCAGTAGTTTTTATTCTTTAAATTTTTTGCTATTCAGTTTCTGATTTGCTTTATTTTTTATCTTTTTAGAAACTCCATTTTGTTCAAATTGTAATATTATTTCTCTTGTTACTTTGTCATGGTCCAATATTTTATTTTGAATTTTTGAATTCCCATTTTCGATTACTTTTTTGACTAGTTCTGTCGATATTCCGTTTTTAATTAAATCGATACGATAAGATTCTGAAATCTCATCTAGAACTCCTCTATTAATAGTTATTCTAGGATATTCGTTCTTTTTAAAAAAGATTATTTAATAGTAACTCTTTCCC
>JBELFC010000172.1:0-6535 GCA_042093175.1 Tenacibaculum sp.
ATTGGGACTATACATACTCCGTTTCAGGAACCAATTTAAATGCAAACGACAATTTCCCTAGTACACAAACATTATATACTATAACATATACTGATGGTTGTGGTGTTAACTATTATACAGATATTAATAATTTAAACAATGGACAGCAAAATATGCAGTACATTGATGTTGATGATGCTGATGGTATTGCAAATAGTAATTTGACAGATTCTTCTAGTAAATCAACTCTTACTTTACCTAGTTGTTCTAGAGTTGTGTATGCGGGATTATATTGGGCTGCAATTTATCCTTATGAAACATGGGAAGGACAAGAAACTAGAGCTCATAACTTAAACGAAATAAAATTTAAATTGCCAGGAGAACCTTATAGAGATATTATTGCTGACCCAAACCCAACAGCAAATGAGGTTTATGACAATAATTCTGATGGAGCTTATGTTTGTTATAAAGATATAACTAGTATAGTATCTGGTTTAGCTGATCCAAATGGTGATTATTACGCCGGTAATATTAGGGCAGTAAGAGGTTTAGATAGTACCAATGGATTAGGTGGAGCTGGCGGTTGGACAATGGTGATTATTTATGAAAACCAAAACGAGTCTAGTAAAAATATTTCTATTTTTGATGGTTTTCAAACTATTGATGGTTCAAATGATGTGGATGTAACCTATAGTGGTTTTAAAACAATTCCTGCAGGTCCAGTAAGAGCTGAATTTATTGTTGGGGCTTTAGAAGGTGATGGTGGAATTGGAGGAGATCAGTTTCAAATAGAAGATAATACAAATACGTATGTAGATATTTCTAATGCTGTGAATCCAGCAAATAACTTTTTTAACGGAAGTATCTCTAGAAACGCTGCAATTACAACTACAAGAACTCCATCAAGTACTAATACATTAGGATTTGATGTAGATATTTTAAGTATAAGTGGAAGTACAAACCCAAGTAATAGTATAATAGGAAATGGAGATACCACTGCTGATGTAAGATTTACCACAAGTGGAGATGTATATTGGCCATTTTTAAATGCAATGTCTATAGAAATCATTGAACCAAAAATTCAAATGATTAAAACGATAGAAGATTCTGCAGGAAATGATATTTCTGGTACTTCATTAGCACTAGGTGCTGAATTATGGTATAACGTTAGTTTTCAGAATGTAGGTACAGATAATGCTTTAAATACCGAGTTTGTTGATATTTTACCTAAAAACGTTGATTTAATTGTTGCTGATATTACTTTGCCAGCAGGTATAGATCGTACTGATCCTACTCAATTTCAATATGAGCCACCAGCTTTAGCTAATGGTTTTAGAGGGAAAATTACCATTAATATACCAGACAGCATGGTAGAAGAAAATGGTGCAAAATATGATATTCGTTTTAAAGTTCAAGTAGTTTCAGATTGTAATCAATTAAGAGATGTTTGTTCTAATCGTATTGAAAATCAAGCTTTTGCTAACTATGATAGTGATAGAGGAGGTACACCAAGAACACTTAATGAACCAAGTTTTGCAGGAATTGATGCCTGTAATTTTGGAGTAGTAGGAACTTCAAATTTTCTTGCAGATACTAGTGGATGTACTTTTGAAAGAGATGAAATTTTATGTGGTGCTAATTTAACTTTAACTGCAGGTAGTGGTTTTGCTTCCTACGAGTGGAGAGATGCTGGAGGTACAATAATTGGAACTACTCAATCTATTGTAGTAACAGCTACAGGTACGTATACGGTTAGAAAAACGGCACCAGTTGGTTGTATTGATGCAACAGAAACGATAAATGTTATTCCTTATAACTCTGAACCAAACCCATTAATACCGTTTGCAGACAGAATGTTAACATGTCCTAATGATGGATCAGATTTAGCTGAAATATTTTTATGTGGTACAGGTAGCTCTAGGAGCATAAATTTACCATTTGATCCTGCTTCAGCTACAACAGTTAAATGGTATAAATTAGATGAAACTTCTTGTCCTGATGTTACAACAGTAGGTTGTGCAAACGTAAATACAAGTTGTACTTGGAATGAAATAGGTTCAGCATTTAATCAAAGTATAGGTGATGAAGGAGAATATCGTGTAGATGTTTTATACGATGGAAGATGTCCTAATACATATTATTTTAATGTATTCAAGGCAACATTAACACCAGATATTATTAAGCAAGATATAACGTGTGGAAATGCTGGTCAAATAGTTATTAATGGAATACCAGCTGGTTACCAATACAGATTAACAGGACCTTCTGGTTATGATGTTGGATTTCAAAACTCTAATACATTTTCAGGGTTAACAAATGCAGGAGATTATAATTTACAAATACGTATAAATAATCCTACAGCAGCTTCTTGTACCTATGATTTCGGTCCAATAAATATTCAAAATAATAATATTGCTATTGATGTAACTCCTACACACATAGTTTGTTCTGGAGATATAGGGAAAATTAGAGTGCAAGTTAATAATGTCCCTGGTCAATATACCTATACATTATTACAAGGAGCTACTACAATTGGTACACAAGGTCCAATAAATAGTAATGATTATACATTTGATGTAACAACAGGTGGTACTTACCAGGTTAGAGTTACTACAGCAGATTGTTCAATAACTCAAAATGTTACAATTAATCAAGCTCCAGATTTAACACTAACTGCAGCTAATACCAAAAATATTTCTTGTACTGGTGGTTCTTCTGACGGTATTATTACGTTATCAGGAAGTGGAGGAACGTTAACAACAGGGAGTCAATATAGTTATGCTGTATGGACAGATAAAGGTACAGATTTATATACTGCAATTTCAGATATTCCTGCTGGTGCTTATTTTACATCAAATACATATTCTGTAACAAATGGAAATGAAGGAACGTATAGATTTGTAATTATTGACAGTAATAATTGTTACACAATTTCTAATCCAATAACTATTTCTGTTGAAGCTCCTTTAGCATTTAATCATACAGCAACAGATATTTCTTGTACAGGTCAAGTAGATGGGGCTATTAATGTTTCAGTTAATGGTAGTAATCAAGGATATTTAGTTGAGTATAGTATTGACGGGGGAGCAAATTGGAATACTACAGGTAATTTTACTGGCTTAGCTGTTAATACATATACTGTAGATATTAGGGCTTCTAAACCTTCATATTTATGTACATATTCAATAGCAAATGTTCAAATTGAAGATAAAACTCCTATAGTTAGTTCTGCAAGTTTAACACAAGATTACACGTGTACAACTTTTGGACAAATAACTTTTGTAGCAGCAACTGGAGGTACTCCAACTTTTACTTATGGTATTAATGGAGTTTACAATACTGATTTAGTTTATAATAACTTAACAGAGGGAACTTATGCTTTAACGGTACGTGATTCAAACAATTGTGTTTTAACATTACCAAGCATAACCATTGATCCTTTGCCTGTTATACCTAGTTTTACAAGTTCAATTGCTTATAATTGTGATGGAACAGGTAATATAACATTAACACCACCAGCAACGCCTACATTAACCTATAGTTATAGTTTAGATGGAGGAACTGCTCAAGCGAGTAATATTTTCAATAATGTATCTACAGGAGCACATACAATTACCGTAACTGCCCCAAGAGCTTGCCCAAGAAACGTTGTCGTTAATGTAGCTTCAAATCAGGAGTTTAGAGGTAGTATATTAGGAAGTTCTGATAGTGTTTGTCATGGAAGTGATAATGGATCAGTTACTATATTTGCTGAAAACTTTACAGGAGCTAGTTATGAATACTCTACTGATGGAGGTACTACATGGAGAGAAGCAGTAGACAATCCTTATAAAATAGTAGGTTTAGCTAATGGTTCATACAATATTTTCATTCGTGAAAATGATGGTGTAGTTAATTGTCAAGTAGATTTAGGTTCTGTTACTGTAAACGAACCACCAGCATTAACTTTAACCGCGTCAGTTGATAACCCACCTTCATGTGTTGGAGCTGGTGCAACATTAACTTTTACCGCTGTAGGAGGTGTGCCACCTTATGAATATAGTATAGATGGTTTTGCAACATGGCAATCATCACCAGTTTTTCCAAATGTACCACCAAGTGCAACACCTTATATAGCAAATGTAAGAGATAGTAGAAATTGTGATGAATGTGGTTGTTCAGTAGATCCATTCCAAAATGGAGGTTTTGAAACGCATCCTTTTACAATTTCAACATATAGAATTGTAAATGAAGATGATGTTCCAGGTTGGGATACAACAGCTTCAGATAATAGAATTGAAATTTGGAGAACTGGGTTTTTAGGTGTTCCATCTTCTGAAGGAGAATATTTTTTAGAATTAAACGCTAATGTACCTTCTTCTTTATATCAAGAATATTGTACAAAACCAGGAGATGTTATCACTTGGTCTGTTGATCATAGAGGTAGAGCAGGGACTGATGTTGCAACTGTTAGAATTGGTGGCGATTTAGCTACAGCAGGAGTTCAAGAAACTATGAGTGATGGAACATCAGCTTGGGGTTCTTACTCAGGTACATATACGGTTCCAGCAGGACAAACGACAACTATAATAGCTTTCGAGGCAGTTTCTACTGCAACAGGTAGTTTATCTGTTGGTAACTTTATAGATAATGTTGACATTGCTATTAATAAGGTAGGATGTACACCTGTTACAGTTAATGTGAATCCTCCTAGAACAATAGATTTTACAGCCGTACCAACAACATGTTTTAATGGAAGTAACGGGCAAATAGATATAACAGTAAATGATGGAAATGGTGATTACCAATTTATTTTAAATGGTGGTTCAGCACAAACACCAACACCAACAACCTCAAATACATATACTTTTAGCGGATTAAGTGCAGGAACGTATACGATTGATGTAATAGATGGAGCAGGATGTTCAGGAACACAACAAAGTGTAACGATCAACGATCAGTTAACCGGAACAGCAGCAACAACGAATGTTACGTGTAATAATGGAAGTTTAACAATCACACCACAAGGGGGAGATGGAACTTATACGTATGCAGTAATAGCAACAGGAAGTGGAGCTACTCCAAATTATTTAGCAACAGCAACGTTCCCAATTACTACTTCAGGAGATTATGATTTCTTTATTTTAGATGGATCAGGATGTAGCTATAGTTCAACGATTAATGTAGGACAAACTACAAATCCATCATTTACCACCACAGCAACCCAAATAAGTTGTAATGGAGGAACTGGAAGTATTAATGTAAGTATTTCAGATGGTATTGCACCGTATACAATAAACTTCAATGGAACTAATACGACTCAAAGTGGAAGTACGATTTTATATGACACATTAGCTCCAGGAACGTATAGTGTTCAAGTAACTGATGCCAATGGATGTACACAAACCCCAGTTAATGTGACTATAAATGCATTAACAACGGTATCAAGTACTGCAAGTGTAACACAAGATTATACGTGTACAACTTTAGGACAAATCACATTTACAGCAGCAACAGGAGGAACAGGGCCATATACTTATGGAGTAGATGGTGTTTATAATAGTGCTTTAGTATATAATAACTTAACAGAAGGAAGTTATGTATTAACAGTAAGAGATAACAACGGATGTACTCAATCAGTAGGAACATTAACGATTGACCCATTACCAGTAATACCAGCATTTACCAATAGTGTAGCTTATAACTGTGATGGAACCGGAAATGTAACTTTAACAGCCCCAGCAACCCCAGTCTTAACTTATACATATAGTTTAGATGGAGGAACTACGACTCAGGCAAGTAATGTATTTAATAATTTAGCAGTAGGTACACATACAGTAACAGTAAGTGCTCCACGAGCATGTCCACGAAATTTTGTAGTAACAGTAGCAGCAGGTCAAGCTTTTGGGGGAAGTGTAACAGGAAGTACAGATGTAACGTGTAATGGTGGAACTGATGGAACGATAACTATCGAGGCAGTTAACTTTACAACTTCATATCAATATAGTACAGATGGAGGAACGAATTGGGTAACCACCACTAGTGCAGCGACTACAATCACAGGGTTAGATAACATAAGTTATACGATTCAAATTCGTCCAGATGCAAGTTCATTAGCCGCTTGTACAGTTAGTTTACCATCAGTAACTTTAAATGAGCCAACAGTTGTAGGCTCAAGTGCAGCAATAACAAAGGTTATAACCTGTTCAACACCAACAGGAGCAACAATAGAAGTAACAGGAACAGGAGGAACTCCAGGATATACCTATAGTATAGATAATGGAGGAAGTTTCCAAGCGAGTTCAACATTTACAGGCTTAACAGCAGGGAATTATAATGCAGTGGTGCGTGATAGTAATAATTGTGATTCACCAGCCTTTGCAATTACTGTAGCTCCAGCTTTAGGACTTACATTTACAGCAGTACCAACGACTTGTTTTAATGGAAGTAACGGAGAGATTGTTGTAACAGTAGCAGCAGGAGGAAATGGTAATAATCAATTTATTATAAATGGGGGATCGCCACAAACACCAACACCAACAACCTCAAATACATATACTTTTAGCGGATTAAGTGC
>JBELFC010000173.1:0-6440 GCA_042093175.1 Tenacibaculum sp.
GTTAAAAACCAAGGAAAAAATGAAATAACAGCTGTAACTGTTAAATATAGTTTAGACGGAGGAGCTGAAAGCACTTATAATTGGACTGGTAGTATTGCTTCTGAAGCAACTAAAAAAATTACAATACCTACTTTTAATGTAGCAAGCGGTAATCATTCTTTAGCTGTTGAAACAATTATTACTAATGATGCTTATGCTAGTAATAACAAACAAAGCACTACATTTTTATTAAATAATTTTAATAGTACTCCAACTACTTTAAACTCTTTTGAAAATAGTAGTGATGAATTATTGATAGAAACTACCTCAAGTGCAATGTGGGAGATAGGTTCTGCTGGTAAAACACAATTGAAAGTACCTTCTGGATCTAAAGCTTACTTTACAAAAGCTACAGGAAATTACCCTGATAAAACAACTGGATATCTTTATACAGGTTGTTACGACATAACTCAAATCACAAATCCTAACTTGAAATTCAAAATGGCTTTTGACATTGAAAAAGATTGGGATTACATGAATGTTGAATACACTACTGATAATGGTAAAAACTGGAAAGTTTTAGGTACTGCTTCAGATGCAAATTGGTATAATAGTTCAGCAACAACTGATTCTACAAATGGATCAAAATTACCTGGAAAGCAATGGACTGGTGCTGGTACCGAAAGTAACACCCTAGGAGGAACTAACGCTACTGTTCATCAGTATAGCTATGATTTATCTGCTTTTTCAACAGAAAATAGTTTTATTATACGTTTTGTATTTAAAGCTGATGATAATACAAATGGCGAAGGTGCTGTAATTGACGATTTAGTAATTGAAGGTACATTATCTAGTGGTGATGTTACTTTACTAAATAACATTTCAATTTCTCCAAATCCATCTGAAAGCATATTTAATTTAAAATGGAAATCAGAAGGTGAAACTATGAATGTTGGTGTTTTTGATATTACTGGTAAACAAGTATTTTCTAAAAAGAATATTAAAGATAGTAATCATCGTTTAGACATGAGTAACTATTCAAGTGGTATATATTTACTAAAAATGCAAATGAACGGTAAATCAGCTACTAAAAAGCTTATTTTAAAATAATAAAATAAATTTATTTTGATTCAAAACCGAAGCTATATGCTTCGGTTTTTTGTTTTTATAATTAAAAACAAGTAATTACAAATTCAATTATTTTTTAGTAGTTTTGGTTTTATTAGACCAAATTCTATAATCAAGATGAAAAATTTTCTATTATTATTTTCTTTAAGCGTACTTTTTTTTACTGCCTGTAATGAAAAAAAAGAGACTCCAAAAATTAGTGTTAAGGAAATAAAAACAGAAGTTAATCTGTTATTAAACAATTGGCACAACGCTGCTGCAGAAGCTAATTATGAAAATTATTTTAATAGTCTGGCGAATACTTCTATTTATATTGGAACTGATGCTTCAGAAAATTGGACTAAAAAAGAATTCAGTAATTTTTGTAAACCTTATTTTGACAAAGGAAAAGCTTGGGATTTTAAACCTCTTGAAAGAAATATTTACACTAGTAATAACAAAGAAATTGTTTGGTTTGATGAATTACTAAATACATGGATGGGAACCTGTAGAGGCTCAGGAGTACTAGAAAAAAATAAAAATAACGAATGGAAAATTAAACACTATGTTTTATCTGTAGAGATTCCTAACAACGACATCAAAAAAGTAATTGATATCAAAAAAGTACAAGACTCCCTATTCTTATCTAAATTCAAATAACGACTTCATTTACTGCTTCAAAAATTAAATTAGTTTCAAAACCTTTGTATAATAGGTGATCTATAATTTTCTTTTTTTTCTTAAATAAGTTTGTTTCGCTTGAAAAGTTATTTTTCTTTTCTATTAAACTGTATAAAGTAGCTATATAGTCTTGTTCATCAATCTCTTTTAAAGCAGTTTTGATATTATAAGACGATATATCTCTTTGTTTTAATTCACGAACTATTCGTTGCTTACCCCACTTTTTTATTCTAAACTTCCCTCTAGCAAAACTTTTTGAAAATCGTTCTTCATTTAAAAAATTGTGTTCCAAAAGATGTAATAGAATATATTCTCTTGCTTCGGGGATTAAATTATATTCTCTTAATTTTTTTTCTACATCTTTATGACATCTATCTTGGTATACACAATAAAATTCAATTTTTCTCTTAACTTCATCAACAGTAAATACTTTTTTATTCATATTTTCTTATAAACTTACTGTATTAATGCAACTGCATATTCTGCTACAAGAAAATCATTTTCAATTGAACTTCCACTAACCCCAATAGCACCTATAATATCACCTTCAGTATTTTTTATAGGAATTCCTCCTGGAAATGTAATTAATCCACCATTAGAATGTTCTATATTAAATAAGGGCCCATTAGGTTGTGACAACTCACCCAACACTCCTGTTTCCTTATTAAATAAACGAGCTGTTTTAGCCTTTTTAATAGCAATATCTATAGCTCCTAGTACAGCTCCATCCATTCTAGCAAAAGTCAATAAATTTGCTCCCGCATCAACAACTGCTATATTCATATATACATTTAATTGATTTGCTTTAATTTTCGCCCTGCTAATTACATTTTCAGCTTCAAGTAATGTGATATTCATAATGGATATTAATTTTTCAACTACAAATGTATTAAACTATATTCTTTAAAAAAGTAATAACCTTATCTTTATAACTAGCTCCTATAGGAATTTCAACTGAATTCACCTCTATATCATTAATTGTAAAAGCTGAAATTTTATTTGTATTTATCACATAGGAACGGTGCACACGTAAAAAGTTTTTATGCGCTAATTCTTCTTCTATTTCACCTATTTTGTATTTAGAAACAATTCGTTTATCATTAACTGTATGAATTTTAATATAATCTTTCAAACTTTCTATAAATAAAATTTGATCAATTTTAATTTTATGATGCTTATTCCCTGATTTAACAAGGATAAATTCATCTTGTATAACTTCATTTTTTTCAGACACAATTAAAGAGTTCGCTCTAAGAAATTTATCAATAGATTTGAAAAAACGTTCAAATGTTATAGGTTTTAATAAATAATCAACCACCTCTAAATCGTAACTCTCAATAGCATAATCTCTATATGCTGTTGTGAAAATTGTTTTCGGAGGGTTTTTTATAGTTTTCAAAAAATCAATCCCAGTAATATTAGGCATTTTTATATCTAAAAATAATAAATCTATTTCCTGAGTGCTTAAAATTTCAAATGCTTTTATAGCATTATTACAAGTAGCCACAACCTGTAAAGAATCAATTTTTGAAATATGATTTTCTATTAACTTAATAGCTAATGGCTCATCATCAACTAACAAACATTTTATTTTCATAAATTAACTTTCATTAATATTTAACATTACTGTAAAATTATAGTTAGAATAATCTATTTCCAAACTATATTTTTTTTGGTAAATTAAATTAAGCTGCTTTCTAATATTCGTAAGACCAATGCTCTCTTTGTTTTTAGATTGATATTCTTTTGACACAGAGTTTGAAATCTTAAAAAGAAACCCATCATCATCATTTGATATATGAATATTAATTTTTGGCGACCCGCTATCTTCTCCTGCTCCATGTTTAAAAGCATTTTCTACTAACGACAATAAAATTAATGGAGGGATTTCTATATCATTTTCAATTTCTGTAATAAAAGAAATTTGCAATCTATCATCATATCTTAATTTTTCTAATTCTATATAATTTTTCATCAACTGTATTTCACTAGAAAGTGTTACAAACTTACCATTACACCTATATAGCACATGATCTAAGATTTCAGAAAGCTTACCAATCGATGTTGCTGTTTTTGGGGAGTTCTCTAAAGAAAGTGTATAAATATTATTCAACGTATTAAATAAAAAATGTGGATTTAATTGTGCTTTTAAAGTATCTAACTCACTTTTAGTTTTTTCTTTCTCTAACACCAATCCTTTTTCCGTTACCTTCTTATAATCCATAAAGTATTTGACAGAAAGGAATATTAATGTAATTAGATACATACTTGGTATGTAGTAAAAAAGAAGTTTTTTCCAATCGGATAGGATTTCCAAGATAGGCTCTTGAGTAAAAAAACCTTTTCTTACTAATATTTCACCAACATGCACCACTAAAAATCGATTAAATGCAGCTAACAAATAAGATCCCAACAAAAACAATATAATTGTTTTTACATATTTTTTCTTCAATAAAAACTTTGGAATTACATAATATGCTAAAAAATAAGAAGTCAATATTTGTGGAATCATGTGACATAAAGACATCACTGTTGTTCCTATAAAAGTAAACTCTTGATTATGCTTAATAGAATCTTTAGGGAAATCTAAAATAAAAAAAGCAAACCAAAATAGCACATGTTGTAATGCTCTATTCTTTTGGAAAAAATTAATAATAGTAGTTAATGTATTCATACTTGTAAATATATAAATAGCATAATCAATTATTAGTACTAATCGACAAACTAGCCTTTTTTACTCCTAATTGTATTCTTTTTCCTCCTAAACTAATTATTTAATTGAAAAAGCACCAAACGTCGATTTTTAGTACTCATTTGTCTATTCTCTAAATAATATCCTCAAATACATCTCATTTTTGTTTAACAATTTAAATATTCTAAAAAAATGAAAAGGTTATTATTAATTATTATTAGCTCTTTTACTTTATCAAGCTGCTCTCAAGACAATTGTAAGAAACTACTAGATGCAGTAAATAAAAGAGATATAACACAAGTTCGTACATTATTAAAAACTACAAACCCAAATTGTAGCTACAGAGGTTTAGGAGAACCAAGATCTCCATTAGTTTCTGCAGCTCGAAAAGGAGACTTAACTATTGGTAAGCTTTTAATTTCCTATAACGCTTCAACTGAATACCATTCATCTGGAGACGAAACTCCTTTAATTGCTGCTTCAGCAAATGGGCATTTAAATTTCGTTAGTTACCTTATCAAAAAAGGAGCAAAAATTAACAAACAAGTAAATGGTGATGGCACTGCTTTAATTGCAGCTGTTAGAAATAACCATTATAAAATTGCAGAAATTCTATTAAAAAACGGCGCAGACCCTATGCTGAATTCTCCAGGTGACGAATACCCAATGTACCATGCTGTTTCATCAAAAAATGAAGCTATGATAATCTTATTAAAAAAATACATTAAATAAAAAACATGAAAAACTTACTATCCCTATTTATTTTATTCTTTGTGATTTCACTTTCAGCACAGGTAACAGTTACTGGAAAGGTTGTTGAAAAGAACACAAATCAACCATTAGAATTCGCAACAATTATTTTTAAAAATCCTGCTACAAATCAAATTATAACTGGTGAATCAACTGATCAAAAAGGGAACTATTCTGTAAAAGTCAAAAAAGGTGTTTATAACGTACAAGTTGAGTTTATAGGATTTAAAAACTATTCTATAAACAATCTCTCACTTACAAAGAACAAAAAAATGGTTACTATCCATTTAGAAGAAAATGCGCAAGCCTTAGATGAAGTAGAAGTCATTGCAGAAAAATCAACTACCGAATACAAGTTAGATAAGCGTGTTTTTAACGTTGGTAAAGATTTAATTTCAAAAGGAGGTTCAGTAAACGATATTTTAAACAATGTCCCTTCTGTTAATGTAGATATTGAAGGAGCTGTAAGCTTAAGAGGTAACTCTAATGTACGTATTTTAATTAATGGAAAACCTTCTGTTTTAACAAGCAACAACGGCTTGGAGTCTATTCCGTCTGAAACTATCCAAAAGGTAGAAGTTATTACGAATCCATCAGCCAAATACGATGCTGAAGGAACTGGAGGAATCATCAATATTATTTTAAAGAAAAATAAAAACAATGACTTTGGTAGCTCACTCCAACTCACTACAGGAGCCCCAGACAATCATAGTATTAACTACAATATGAACTATAAAAAAGAAAAATTTAATTTATTCTCAAATATTTCATACCGTTACATGTCGTTTAATGGTAATGGTTATTTAAACAGAACCAACTTTACCAATAACACTATTAGTTCATTTTCTAATAGAACAACAGACATGAATAGATCCCGCAGTACGTTTAATCTTTATTTTGGGAGTGATTACTATATAAACGATCAAAATACCTTAACCCTAAGCTACTACTATAGAAATAACACCAGTAAAAACAGTGTAAATTATACTTTTAATTTTTTAAACAACTTAAAACAAATAGACAATATTCTTACCTCTAAAGAAACATATAAAGAACCTCAAAAAGCGAATCAAATTGAATTAAACTATGTAAAAACATTTGCCAAAAAAGGTCAAAAATTAACTGTAAATTTTCAATATGATTTTTGGAATGATGACGAAAACGAATTAGTTGAAGAACAACAAACATTTCCTGCAACCTCAGCAATAAATTTATTAAAAAGTAGAGATAT
>JBELFC010000174.1:0-6229 GCA_042093175.1 Tenacibaculum sp.
GCCTGATGAAAGTATTGCTAAAAAAGATTTACCTATTTTCATTTACGAAGTTTCTGCGGATGTAACTGATATTAACGGTGAAACTCGAAGTGCAACTACTGAAGTAAAAGTTGGTTATCATGCCTTAGTAGCTGATATTGAAAGCCCGGAAAAACTAGATAAAACAAAGAGTAGTCACTTACTAAAAATTAGCACTAAAAATTTAAATGACGAATTTGTAGCTAGCACAGGAACCTTAAAAATTTATAAATTACAAGCTCCTAATCGTATTTTACGCAAACGTCCTTGGACAGCTCCTGATTACCAAACGATACCTAAAAAAGAGTTTGAAAATAAGTTTCCAAATGATGCTTACACAAATGAAGACAATTCTATTAATTGGAAAAAAGGTACTCTAGTTTTTAATACAAAATTTAATACCGAAAATAAAAAAGAAATAGCTTTAAACAGTATACGAAATTGGGAATCTGGCAAATATGTAATTATTTTAGATACCCAAGATAAATTTGGACAAAAGGTAACTGCTAAAGAGTTTGTTTCTGTTTTCTCTAAATTAGACAAACTACCTGCCGATACTAAATTAGTACAAGTAACAACGAATAAGGCTTCATACAATGTAGGAGATAAAGCTGAAATAACGATAAGCTCTAATTCAAGAGATATCACATTAATGCTCTTTATAGAAAAACGACATAAAACAGTAGAAAGAAAATATATTCATTTAACTAAAAATCATACTAAAATATCTATCCCAGTAACTAAAGATGATATAGGTGGATTTGGGGTAAAATGGTATTTTGTTAATTATAATGCTTTTGAAAAAGGAAGTTTGTTAGTTAGTGTTCCTTACCCTAAAACAGATTTAGAAATTAGTACAAAAACATTTAGAGATAAACTACAACCTGGGCAAAAACAAACATGGAGTTTCACTATCAAAGGGACTAAAAAAGATGTAGTAGCTGCTGAACTTTTAGCAGGAATGTATGACGCTTCTTTAGATGCTTTTAAACCACACAAATGGAACTTCTCTCCTATTAAAAAACCAATATATTCTATATACAACAACTCTGAAGCAACTATAAGTTTTGGTAATAATTATTTTAGAGTTCAGAATTTAAACAACAATACAAATAGATATTATAACAACTACCAAAGAAGAAATGTTCAATACAATTGGTTTGGTTTTAGTTTTATTAATGATAACTGGGTTAACACTCAATATTTAAAAAGACTAACTTTTCAAAGAACCAAATTTGATGGAACCATATCTGGTGTAATAATTGATGAAAACGGAGAACCTTTCCCTCTAACTAATGTTATTATTAAAGGAACTAAATTTGGAACTACTACTAATTTTGAAGGTGAATTTTCTATAAAAGCAAATAAAGACGATATCGTTGTTATTAGCTTCTTAGGCTATAAAACAATTGAACTAAAAATTAAAAATTACAATGACCTACTTTTCACATTACTACCCGATGAAAATAGTTTAGATGAAGTTGTTATTGCTGGTTATGGAAATTCTGCACCTAGAAGAAAAATGAGTAGAATGGCTGGAGGCGTTCCTGGAGTTAGTGCAAATCTTGCAGAAGCAAAAGAAAGTCTTACTTTAGATGCAGCCCCGTCTTCTCTCAAAAAAGAATCAAAAAACACAAAAACTTCTTTAAAAGGAATTCAAATACGTAAAAACTTACAAGAAACAGCATTTTTCTATCCACATTTAACAACAGATAAAAACGGAAATATTTCTTTTAACTTTACTGCACCTGAAGCATTAACTAAATGGAAGTTACAATTATTAGCTCATACGAAAGAATTACATGCTGCTACTAAAACATTAGAAACTGTTACTCAAAAAGAGCTGATGGTTACACCAAATGCACCACGTTTTTTACGCCATGGAGATAAAATAACATTAAGCTCAAAAATATCAAATCTTACTAGTAAAAACGTAACAGGAATTGCTCAACTTATACTAACCAACCCTGTAACTGGAAAAGAAATTGATTTATTAAATACTACTACAAAAACTCAATCTTTTTCGGTTGATAAAAATGGGAACACCACTGTTTCTTGGAATTTAACCATTCCTGAAACTATTGATGCTGTTCAATATAAAGTTGTTGCAAAAGCAGGTGATTTTTCTGATGGAGAGCAAAATGCTTTACCTGTATTATCAAATAGAATGTTAGTTACTGAAACCTTACCTATGTGGGTACGAGGTAATCAATCAAAAACATTTACCCTCGATAAACTTAAAAATAATACCTCATCAACTTTAAAAAACCATAAATTAACGGTAGAAGTTACCTCTAACCCTGCTTGGTATGCCGTACAAGCTTTACCGTATTTAATGGAATACCCTCACGAATGTAGTGAACAAACTTTTGCTCGTTATTATGCAAATACACTTGCTAGTCATATCGCAAACTCAAATCCAAGAATACAAGAAGTATTTAACCAATGGAAATCATCAGGAGCTTTAGTAAGTAACTTAGAGAAAAATCAAGAGTTAAAATCATTAATAATTCAGGAAACTCCTTGGCTACGTGATGCACAATCTGAAACTGAACAAAAAAAGAGAATTGCACTATTATTTGACTTAAATAAATTGAGTAATGAAGAACAAGCATCCATAAATAAGTTGAAAAATATGCAACTACCCAATGGAGGTTTTCCTTGGTTTAAAGGTAGTATGTATCCAAACAGATATATTACACAACATATTGCTAGTGGTTTTGGTCATTTAAAAAAATTAGGCGTTACAAGTTTTAATAAAGATGTAAATACTATACTTCATAAAGCCATTAAATTTTTAGATCTTGAAATTGCTGATGATTATAAGAAACTACTTAGAGAAGCAGACAAAATAAAACAAAAAAGTGGCGCTGAGAAAGCAGAAAAATTTCTAGCAAAGCAACATATAGGTTATTTTGAATTACAGTATTTATACATGCGTAGTTTTTATTCTGATATACCTGTTATTGATAAAGCTAGTCAAGCAATTGAATATTATAAAAATCAATCTGCCACTTACTGGAATGAATTCAATTTATATAGTAAAGGATTAATTGCTTTAATTCAACATAGAAATGGAGACAAAAAGATTGCCTCTAAAGTTTTAAATTCATTAAAAGAAAATAGTATCACCTCAGAAGAACTAGGTATGTATTGGAAAACCAACAAGCCTAGCTGGTATTGGTACCAAGCTCCTATTGAAACACAGGCTTTATTAATTGAAGCTTTTGCTGAAATTGAAAACGATTCAAAAACAGTAGATAACTTAAAAATATGGTTGTTAAAAAACAAGCAAGTTAGCCAATGGAAAACAACTAAAGCAACTACTGAAGCAGTTTATGCGCTGCTATTACAAGGTAGTGATTGGATTTCTGTAACCGATTTAGTAGACCTTAAAATTGGTGATAAAAAAATTGACCCAACCAAAATTCCATCTGTAAAAGTTGAAGCTGGTACTGGGTACTTTAAAACCTCTTGGAACGGCAATGAAATTACTCCTAATATGGGAGAAATTTCTATTAGCACAAAAGGAAAATCAATTGCTTGGGGTGGTTTGTATTGGCAATATTTTGAAGATTTAGATAAAATAACCTCTGCAAAAACACCTTTACAATTAAAGAAAAAACTATTTAAGAAGGTAAATTCTGATACTGGTAAAAAGTTAATTGAAGTTACTGACAATTCGATGTTAAAAGTAGGAGATTTACTAACGGTACGCATAGAATTACGTTCAGATAGAAATATGGAGTTTATTCATATGAAAGACATGAGAGCTAGTGGCGTAGAACCAACAAACGTATTATCTAAATACAAATGGCAAGATGGTTTAGGTTATTATGAAAGCACAAAAGACGCTTCAACAAATTTCTTTTTTGATCGTTTACCCAAAGGTGTATATGTGTTTGAATATGATGTAAGAGTTAATAATGCAGGTAATTTTAGTAATGGAATTACAACGATACAAAACATGTACGCTCCTGAATTTAGCAGCCATTCTAAAGGAATACGAATTCGTGTAGAATAATATTTTCAACCTCTATTTAAACCAAAGAAAACTGCTAAAAAAGCAGTTTTCTTTGGTTTAAATTCATTTCTATTATATAAAAAGCTTTTTTTATTTTCTCTTTCATTCTCATTATAAATTATTTTATACCCAAAAAACTCATCCTCATTCCTATTTTCAAAAAAGGCAACTATCATTCCTTCATCTTTGTAATCAAATAGAAGACAATTTCATTACTATAAATAGTAATTAGAGATAACATTAATGAATAACATCTGTATTAAAATATATAAGTTTCAATATATAAGATACAGTCTTTTTTAACACTAAAAAACAATTTACTATGTCAATTCCAACTTACAAAAATGATTATATTTTAAAAGCAGATGCAGGAGTTAAACTCGTTTTATTAATGCAAAATGACACTGACTTTCAATTCATCATTAACAAGAAATCTGTTAAAACAGTAACAATTGATGCATCTAACAGTGATTCACCGGTAACAAAAACACTTACTGTGCAATCAAGTTCATCAGCATATGCAAATTCTTATATTATAACAACATACAGTAAGAATGCTTTTAACAACACAACTTCTCAATGTAATCTTTGTTTTAACTTAACGAATCCAGGGGGAGATTCTTACTGGTCTATTACAGGAACACCAAGCCAAGGAGACAACCAATCTATGTTTAAAAACATCAATACTGCTGGTTATAACAATACTGTTGAAGTACAAGTTTCAACTGAAAAAAACCCACCTATAAACCCTTCTCAAGCACCAGTTCTAGATCCTAACTTAGTTTTTCTTTTAGATAAGTCAGAAGATACACTTTTGTTTAGAGGAAATGCTCCTTTAGGTGCTTATGATAAAGTTAAAAATCCTTTACAATTAATTGAATTTCCTTCTTTTATGGATGCTTTAAAAAGTGCTTATAAAAAATCTACAACAGAAGAAATGCCTTCAGAATCTTATGAACTATGTGTAATAGCTTTATTAGCAGATAATTCTGACAACATTTTAAACCCAGAATATCAGTCATTTGGCGGAGAGCATAGCGCAATAACTAACCAAACTAATTGGTATCCAGCTTTAGCAGATAATCCTACTAAAATTACTACAGTAACTCCTAATATTACTGGAAGAATTTGTCAATGGAATATTAATCCTGCTGGCTCTAAAGACGGACATTATGTTACTATGGTAAAAGAATTAGCTACTAACATAAACACCTGGTTTAAATCTAACCTAACAGATAGTTCAAGTCAAACTGATAAAGGAGCAGCTAAAAAAAGAATTATTTACTTTCACTGTTCTAGTGGTCATGATAGAACAGGAATGGCAGCTTCAACCTATGTAGCTTATAAAAAAATCTCGGAATCTAAATTTATAAATGGTTCAAAGTTTGAAATTGCTGATTTAGTTGAATCTTATTTAATGGGAACTACCTTAAATCATATTCCTTATACCGGAGGTCATTATGCGCAAACAACCTATAATTTAGGTACAACAACTAAAAACCCAAATAAATCAAGATGCTTCTTAAACTCTGTAGGATATGATGATACTGTTAGTTGGGTAGCTGATAAAATGGTTGGGGCTGAATCTTCATTTAATTTAAAAGGAACTGCTGCTGTTTCTGGTGACTTAAATTATCCAAACGAAAATGGTAACGATGCTTACGTAGAAAAAAAATACGTTTGGGAATTATAAAACAATACTCAATATAACTGAAACACCTCTAGACAATTTAAAGTCAAGAGGTGTTTTTATATAGTTATCTATACTATATTTAACGTAAAAACAGCAACCGAAATATTTAATCTTTCTTCTTAAAAAATTAAAAACTTAGCTGTTCTTTAAAAATATAAGATTGCCTTCTTGATATTTCAATCTCTTCCCCGGAAAGCATTTCTATTTTTAATTTACCATTAAACCACGATACAACCTTCTTTACATGATTAATGTTTATAATTTGTTGTCTATTGGCTCTAAAAAAAACAGTTCCAGGTAATTTTTCTTCTATTTGAATAAGTGATTTATAAACTAGCGCTTTATTACTTTCAAAAAACACACGGGTATAATTGCCTACTATTTCAAACAATACAATATCTTTAATTTTTACGAGCCAACATTTTTCACCATCTTTTATAAAAATCTGTTTATCTAACTTAAATGTATTCTTATCCTTGTCTTCAATAATTGGA
>JBELFC010000175.1:0-6151 GCA_042093175.1 Tenacibaculum sp.
TATTGAATGCTCAGCCAGTAGATGCACTTTCTGCTTTATTACATGCAGATAATGCTTACACAATAGGGAAGAAAATTGTAGAGAAATTAAAAACTTTAATTCCAAGACAACAATTTGATATTCCAATTCAAGCTGCCATTGGTGCAAAAGTAATAGCAAGAGAAACAACAAAAGCTTTACGGAAGGATGTAACTGCAAAATGTTATGGAGGTGATATTTCTAGAAAACGTAAATTATTAGAGAAACAGAAAAAAGGAAAGAAAAGAATGCGTCAGGTTGGTAACGTAGAAATTCCACAAGAAGCTTTTATGGCTGTTTTAAAACTGAATGATTAAAAAATAATTTAGCTAAAAAATCTCAAAAACACTAATATTTGTTTTTGAGATTTTCTTTTTTTAAGTAGCTGTTTTTACTTCTCAAGCCATTTCCTGAAATCAGAAGTTGTAGATGAGCTTGTCATTGCTTTTTCTTTTCCTCCGGTGTATGATATTAATAGCCTATTCTTAAAATGATTTTCAATATTCTCTATAAAATCAATACTAATAATTTGACTTCTATTTATTTTGAAAAACTTATTAGGGTTTAATTGTTGAAATATTGAACCTAAGCTTTGAGATATCGTATGTCGTTTTCCTATATTATCTGTAGCTATACAAAAATCACCTGATGCTTCTATTAGGCTTATATTAGTAACGTTTAAAAGTTGAATTCCTTTAGCTTTTTTAATAACAAAACGTTTTTTATAGGAAGTGTTTTCTTCTTTTAATGCAGATTTAAGGTTTGAAATTGTATTAGTATTAAGTTTGTTGTAGTTTCCTTTGTTGAATAAAGCTTGATATTTTTCTATTGCTTTCTTAAAATCAGATTTTGAAAAAGGTTTTAATATGTAAGCAATTCCATTGGTGTTAAAAGCTTTAAATAAGTATTCGTCATGTGCAGAACAAAATATAATAGGACAGTTTATGGTTACTTCATCAAATAAATCAAAGGATATTCCGTCTAATAATTGAATGTCGGATAAAATAAAATCATACTTGTTTTGAGTTAGTAGTTTTTTTCCTTCTGAGTTTGAACGTGCTAAATCATGAACAAATTCTTTTCCAAAAGTATCATTCAGGTAATTTACCAATTTTTGATATGCAGGTATTTCGTCTTCTAGAATTAGTATTTTCATTTTAAAACATGTTGTTAGTTTTCTTCACTCAATTTGATTATTGGAATAGATATTACAAAAAGACTATTAGCATTTTTAATGTCTACTTTTTTGTCAGATAATAATTCATAACGAGTTTGTAAATTTTGTAAGCCAGTACCTAAGCTTTCTTTGTTAGGAGTATTGGATTTTGTATTATTAACAGTAAGCCAGTCATTTGTTACTTTAATTTGTGTTTTTATAACTTTATTGCTAGCTTTATTATGCTTTACTACATTTTCTAGAAGAGCTTGTAATGCTCCAGTTGGTATAAATTTATCTGTAATATCGCCTTCTTTTTCAATGGTAAATTTATAATCGTTTCCAAAGCGAGTTTCAATTAAAAAAATATAGTTTTCTGCAAATTGAATCTCACTTCGTAACTCCATAACTTCTGCGTCTTTTGTTTGGATAAGGTATCGATAAATTAACGATAAGCGATTAATATATTCTTTTGCTTTTTCTGAATCAGAATCTATTAATGAATCTAATGTGTTTAAGTTGTTAAACAGAAAATGTGGGTCTATTTGTGAGCGTAATAGCTTTAGCTCATTTTCTTTTTGTTGTTTTTCTATTTTTAATATTTGACTTTGCCCTTCGTAGAATTTTTTAGTTAATAAAAGAGCAAAAGGAAAAGCTGTAGAGTATGTTGCGCGATCTATCATCTTAAAAAAGAAATCGACTGGCTTAGGAAATTTAGACCAATCATTATTCCCAGACCAATACCCTACAACATAATCTATTCCTGAAAAAAAAACAAGAATAAAAACTCCAAATAGAGTGAATAAGAAGTATTGTTTATTAATCATTAGCTTAGGTATTAACCAAAAAATATATAAGAAAACAATAGAGCTAATCATAAAAATCTCTATAGGGAAATCAATAAGGTATTCTCGAAGTAATGCTTCTCTTAGATAGTAATCTCTTGCTTGCATAATAAATGAGACAATGAAATATATACTAAGAAGAATGAAATCTGATTTATTGAGTTTGGTATTCATTAATCGATTTGTTTTTGTAAAATATTATAGCATATCCAATAGCGGTAATTACATATACATAGATTAACCTTGAAGGTATAAATCTACCAAAAAATGCAATTAGAGTGGCAATTACTACAAGTATTACACCTAGTTTATTTTGTTTTAAATAATTTAAAGCTAAAAGTAATAAACCAATATTTAAAAAGTTAGGGCCAGTTGTAATAAATGGTTTCCATATTGATGGAAATTTAGAAATGTGTCCTGCGAATTCATTTCGTATTTCTTGAGTAGGTTGGCTCCACCAAATAAAATCTAAGACACACATTCCTATGATAGAAACTATTCCAATAATAATAACAGGAACTCCTAGGTAACTATATGTTTTTTTAGGAAATTGCCCAAGTTGAGGTATTAATAAAGTAACCCCAAGGAATAATGACCAATGAGCGAAATCTATAGGCTTTAAGGCGTATACAAATTCATTACCTTGAGCTAATAATAGTTGACCAATAGCTTCAAAAAGTAATCCAGCAATAAAAAAAGGTTTAAAGTTCATCTTGCACGAAAGTATTAATTATTATCTTGAATTCTGTTTTCTTCATCTCTAGAAGAGTTACGCTTTGATTTTTTCTTTCCAAATTTAGATCCAAAACTATAGGTTAATCGTAGTTGGATGTTCTGGCGTGAACCATTACTTTCTACTTTGGCTGTTCCATTTCCGTAATCAATAGTTCCGTTAAAACCACGGTTTAGCATTTTATTAAAGCCAAGGTTAACTTTTAATTTATCATCTAAGAATTTTTTTCCAAGTGAAAAATCTAAACCAGCTAGCCAATCAACATCAATCTGTCCTTGCAAAGCTCCAGTTCCGTAATTACCACTCATTTCAAAGTTAACATCCCAAGGTAGTTTATAGCTAGCTTGAATAAACCAAAACAAATTCCACTTTGATAAATCTACTCCATGTATTATTGAATTGTAGCTATTTTTGTTAACTATAAAACCAGTATAACCTTCAACTCCTTTAATAAAGTTTAATGGGCCGAATAATCTAAAGTTCCAATTAGTAAAATTTTCAACATTTACTGCTTGTTGTCTAATTTGTGCGTTACTATTATCTTGTTTAATTAAATCAAAAATAACATCATTAGTTTTACTGTAACCAACTGTAAAGAAAGGTTGCCCTTTGTAAGTTAAATTAAACTGATAGTTATTAGTAAAGGCAGGTTTTAAGGCTGGATTTCCTTCACCAGCTGAAAATGGGTCTAGATAAGTGGCGAATGAATTTAAACTATTGTAAGAAGGTCTTCTAATTCTATAGCTATAAGATAAACTACTTCCTATTTCTTCAGTAATTTTTCTACTAATTGAAGCGCTAGGAAATAATTTACTTATAGGTCTTTTCTTTAATTCTGTAACCATTTGGCCATTTTTTAAAAAAACTGAGGTACCGTCTGTATTACTATCTTCATAACGTAAACCACCAGAAAAAGACCATTTTCCATAATTAGCATTAATTTTCGAATATATAGCAAAAATATTTTCGTCAACTAAAAACTGGCTACTATTTGTTTGATCAAAGTCAAATGTTCCAGTGTTATTTTCTAAAAATGATTTTAAATCACTATCGGTATTTACCATGGCGTATTTACTACCTATACTTAATTTAAAGTTATCAGAGAAGGTTTTATTATAGTCAATTTTATAAGTTTTAATTGTGTATTTTCCATCTTGAAGATACCTTCTATCTTGAAAAGGAATTGTACTACCTGTAACATCTGATAGTGTATTTGTATTGTCGTTTTTATAATCAATATAATTAAAGTCGATTAAAAGTTTATCTGTGTCTGATTTGTACTCATAATACGGGTTGATGTTAAAGTCAACTCTATCTCTATCAAAACTGTTTTCCGAAAATAATATATCGGTGGTGTTAGTTCTAGATATAATAGTTTTACTGGTGGCAATCCTATCAGATTTTCTGTTGTTCCATCTACCACCAATACCTATAGAGTTTTTATCATTAATATAATAGTCTAAGCTACCACTTACTGTAAATCTGTTAGGGTTGTAAGGTTCTTTAGTTGTTTGGTCATAAGTTTCGTTTCCAACAGTTCTTACTAAAAATAAATCATCTCTCCATGTTGGTTGTGAGTGGCTAATACTAGTTTGCCAGTTTAGTTTGTTCTTGTAACTAGCTACCGATGCTCTAGTTCCATATTCAAAACCTTCATCTTCGCCAATCCATCCCATTACACTACCATGAGTACCTAAGCTAACATTTTTCTTTAGAATAATATTTATAATGGCTCCTGACCCAGAAGCATCGTATTCGGCACCGGGTTGTTCTACGACTTCTACTTTAGAAATATTATCTGCAGGAAAATCACGTAATAAAGTTTCAACATCCATGTATTCAGTTGTTTTTCCATTAATAAGAATTCGTACGCCACTTTTCCCAGCTATGGTAATTCCATTATTAGTTACTAAAACTCCAGGAACTTTTCGCATTACATCCTGTAAACTAGAATTTACCATTTCGGTTTTTTCTAGGTCTACAATTAATTTTTCAGCAGTTTGTTTTATAATTGGTCTTTTAGATTTAATAACTACTTCATTTAATGTTTGACTTTCCTCTTTTAAAGTGAAGTTTATAGTTTTATTACTGTCAAGCTTAAATTCTTTAGATTTTTCTATTTTGAAACCTAAAACAGAAATTTCTATTTGATAAGTATTAGAAGAGATGTTTTCAAATTTATAGTTACCATTTTCATCAGTAACAGTTCCTTTAGGGGGGGTGTTTCCTTCTTTTTCTTTTAAAATTACGTTAGCATATGGAACGGTTGTATTGTTTTGGTCAATTACCTTACCGCTAATGCTGTGTTGAGAAAAAGTTGTTGTTATTACAAAGAATAGTAAAAAAGTAGTAGTTAATAGTTTCATGTTAATCTTTTTTCATTTTACACTTCAAAAGTGCGTTGTTTATTAAAGTATCGAAATAGAAATCTGACGAATAAGGTTGTTTTTCCGATGAACAGATATTCATATTCTATGAAAATAAAGACACAAGAATTTTACAAATAGTTGCCTTAAAGCAAAAAAACTTCGGGAATACCGAAGTTTTTTATAAAATTTTAAAAGTTAATTATTAGTCTCTATTAGCAGCCATTAATTTCATAGCCCAATAAGCAAGCATGGCTAAAGAACCTAAGGCTGCAACTAAATAAGTTCTTGCTGCCCATTTTAAAGCGTCTTTTGATCCTGCGAATTCTTCCTTAGTGACTATGTTTTTAGCTTTTAACCAAGCTAAAGCTCTATTACTTGCATCATATTCAACTGGTAAGGTGATAAAACTAAATAAAGTACTCATCCCCATTAGTACAACTCCACCAGCTAAAACCCAATAACCTAAATTTGAAGCAGCACCTAAAACTAATCCTCCCATGATTAAATATTGAGAGAATCTTGAAGATATTGTAACCATAGGTACTAAATTTGAACGCATTTCTAGCCATTTATATGCTTTTGCATGTTGTACAGCGTGCCCTACTTCATGGGCTGCAACTGCAGCAGCAGCAGCGTTACGTTGATTGTATACACCTTCACTTAAATTAACTGTTTTGTTTTTAGGGTTGTAATGATCGGTTAACATTCCAGGTGTAGATATAACTTGCACATCAAAAACACCATGGTCATTCAACATTTTTTGAGCAATTTCAGCACCACTCATACCATTACGTAATGTGATTTTTGAGTATTTTTTAAATTTTTGTTTTAACGTGTTGCTAATTAGCGAGCTTACTAGAGCCATCACTCCAATAATTATATAATATTCTAAACCCATAATTTTAAGTTTTTTCTAATTTAATTCTTTTTAAGTTAATAAATTTACCGCATAAATTATTCCATAATATAATAACTAATAATAAAATGTCAAAATGACAAAAAAACCAAAAATACTTATTGTTTATACAGG
>JBELFC010000176.1:0-6139 GCA_042093175.1 Tenacibaculum sp.
AGTAAATCTAAACGTTGGAGATTAGTAGAAATCCTAGAAAGAGCTAAATAATATGTTACAAACAGAATCAAGATTAAAAGTAGCAGATAACACTGGAGCAAAAGAAGTTTTAGTGATTAGAGTTTTAGGTGGAACAAAAAAGCGTTACGCTAGCGTTGGAGATAAAATCGTTGTTACGGTAAAATCTGCAACTCCAAACGGAACTGTAAAGAAAGGTCAAGTATCTCGTGCAGTTGTTGTTCGTACTAAGAAAGAAGTTAGACGTAAAGACGGATCATATATTAGATTCGACGATAATGCTTGTGTACTTTTAAATCCTACAGAGGAAATGAGAGGTACTCGTGTATTTGGACCTGTGGCTCGTGAATTACGTGAGAAACAGTTCATGAAGATTGTATCATTAGCACCTGAAGTGCTTTAATATCGTATTTAAGATGAAGAAGTTCAAAATCAAATCAGGAGATACTGTTAAAGTAATAGCAGGAGATCACAAAGGATCAGAAGGTAAAGTTTTACAAATCCTTAAAGATAAAGATAGAGTTGTAGTAGAGGGAGTAAATATGGTTTCTAAGCATACTAAACCTAGCGCAACAAATCCACAAGGAGGAATTGTAAAAAAGGAAGCTTCTTTGCATATATCTAATGTAGCATTAGTTGAAAACAACGAAGCTGTAAGAGTTGGATATAAAGTAGAAGGAGATAAAAAAGTAAGATTTTCAAAAAAATCAGATAAAGCAATATAACCATGAGTTACGTACCAAGATTAAAAGAAGAGTACAAGAGCAGAGTTATCAAGGCTCTTACTGATGAATTTGGTTATAGCAATGTAATGCAAGTTCCTAAACTACAGAAGATTGTAGTAAGTAAAGGAGTAGGTGCAGCTATAGCAGATAAGAAATTAATTGAATATGCTATTGATGAGTTAACAAGAATAACTGGTCAAAAAGCAGTTCCAACAATTTCTAAAAAGGATGTTGCAAACTTTAAATTACGTAAAGGTATGCCAATTGGTGCAAAAGTTACGTTAAGAGGAGTTGTAATGTATGAATTTTTAGACCGTTTAGTAACAGCTTCTTTACCACGTGTAAGAGACTTTAACGGAATTAAAGCAAATGGTTTTGATGGTAGAGGTAATTACAATTTAGGAATTACTGAACAAATCATCTACCCAGAGATTAATATTGACCAGGTTAAAAAAATCAGTGGAATGGATATTACTTTTGTAACATCTGCAAACACTGATAAAGAAGCAAAGTCATTATTAGGAGAATTAGGTTTACCATTTAAAAAGAATTAAAAGATGGCTAAAGAATCAATGAAAGCGCGTGAGCGCAAAAGAGCTAAAATGGTTGAAAAGTATGCTGAAAAGAGAAAAGCTTTAAAAGAAGCTGGAGACTACGAAGCATTACAAAAATTACCAAAGAATGCATCGCCAATTAGAAAGCACAACCGTTGTAAATTAACTGGTCGTCCAAAAGGGTACATGCGTCAGTTCGGAATTTCACGTGTAACATTCCGTGAAATGGCTAATCAAGGGTTAATCCCAGGAGTAAAAAAAGCAAGCTGGTAACAGTTTTTTACTATAATAAAATCAGGTGTATAATTTTTAATTATGCACCTTTTTTTGTATAAATCAATGTTTTTTTTAATATAAATAATTGTAAAAAGCCTGTAAATAATAGTCAATAAATTCAAAGTCAAAACGATAATTGACTAAAACATTTTTTTTTCGAAAAGTTTATGTATATTTGCACTCTGTTTTTTATAGGGTAAATTCCGTCTTGTAAGTAACTGTTAGTAAAATAACAAAGCCTTATAAGTTATTTACTTCTGAAAAACAAAAAATGAATATTAACTGGTTTCAGGTTCAATAACGTTAATTATTGAAAACCAAAACCGAAAATTAATTAATTATGTACACAGATCCAATTGCGGATTTTCTTACTCGTGTCAGAAATGCTATTGCAGCAGGTCATAGAGTAGTAGAGATTCCAGCTTCAAAATTGAAGAAGGAAATGACGAAAATTTTGTTCGATCAAGGTTACGTTTTAAGTTATCAGTTCAATGAAGATAAAGTTCAAGGAACTATTAAGATTGCTTTAAAATATGACAGAGAGACAAAAGAATCAGTAATCAGAAAAATTCAGAGAATTTCAACACCAGGTTTACGTAAATACGTTGGCGCTAAAGAAATGCCAAGAGTATTAAACGGATTAGGTATTGCTATTGTTTCTACATCTAGAGGTGTAATGACAAACAAAAAAGCAAGACTAGAAAATGTTGGTGGAGAAGTTTTATGTTACGTTTACTAAAATACATTTTGTAAAATGAGTAGAATAGGAAAAAATCCAATCGCATTACCACAAGGTGTTGAAGTTAAAGTAGACGGGAACGTGGTTACAGTTAAAGGTAAATTAGGAGAATTAACTCAAGAGTTAAAATCTGGTATTACTGCAAAAATCGAAGATGGTATTTTAACAGTTGAAAGATCATCAGAAAGTAAAGACGATAGATCAGCACATGGTTTATATCGTGCTTTAATCAATAATATGATTGAGGGAGTTACTAAAGGTTATACCAAAGAATTAGAATTAGTTGGTGTAGGTTATAGAGCATCTAATCAAGGTCAAAAGTTAGAATTGGCTTTAGGTTTCTCTCATAGTATTACTTTAAATTTAGCTCCAGAAGTTAAGGTTGAGACAGTATCTGAAAAAGGTAAAAATCCAATCATTAAATTATCTTCATTTGACAAGCAATTAGTTGGTCAAGTTGCAGCAAAAATTCGTTCTTTCCGTAAGCCAGAGCCTTATAAAGGAAAAGGAATTAAGTTTGTAGGAGAAGTATTAAGAAGAAAAGCAGGTAAATCTGCATAATAAATAAGAGAAATTATTATGGCATTATCAAAGCTTGAAAGAAGACAACGTATTAAGCATAGAATTAGAAAAATTGTTACAGGAACTGCTGAAAAACCAAGATTATCGGTTTTTAGAAGTAACAAAGAAATATATGCTCAGTTAGTTGACGATGTAGCGGGTGTTACTTTAGCATCTGTATCATCAAGAGATAAAGAAATAGCATCAAGTTCTAAAGCAGAAGCTGCAACTGCAGTAGGTAAATCTATAGCTGAAAAAGCTAACAAAGCTGGCGTACAAATGGTTGCTTTTGATCGTAATGGGTATTTATACCACGGTAGAGTAAAAGTATTAGCAGACGCTGCTAGAGAAGCTGGTTTAAAATTTTAAGAAATTATATTATGTTAGGATATAAAAACATAGAAAGAGTAAAACCAAGCGGTTTAGAGCTTGTAGATAAATTAGTAGGTGTACAACGTGTTACTAAAGTAACTAAGGGGGGTAGAGCATTTGGTTTCTCTGCAATCGTAGTTGTTGGAGATGGTAATGGAGTTGTAGGTCATGGATTAGGGAAGTCTAAAGATGTTGCCTCAGCTATTGCTAAAGCAGTAGAAGATGCAAAGAAAAATTTAGTACGTATTCCTATTTTAGACGGAACTTTACCTCACGAACAAAAAGGTAAGTTTGGTGGTGCGAAAGTATTCATTAAGCCAGCTTCACATGGTACCGGGGTTATTGCCGGTGGTGCAGTTCGTTCGGTATTAGAATCTGTTGGTATTAAAGACGTATTATCAAAATCTCAAGGATCATCTAACCCTCACAATGTTGTAAAAGCTACTTTTGACGCTTTATTACAATTACGTAGTGCAGCAACTATTGCTAAACAAAGAGGTATATCTTTAGAGAAAGTTTTTAACGGTTAAAATTTAAGACGATGAGTAAAATTAGAGTTACACAAGTAAAAAGTCAAATCGGTCGCCTTAAAAATCAAAAAAGAACGTTAGAGGCACTAGGTTTACGTAAAATGAACCAAACTGTAGAGCATGAGGCAACTCCTTCTATAGTTGGTATGGTAAATACAATTAAACACTTAGTTTCCGTAGAGGAAATTAAATAAGACATAAATAATCATGAGTTTACACAACTTAAAACCGGCAGAGGGATCTGTTAAAAAAGTTAAGAGAATTGCACGTGGTGAAGGTTCTGGTAAAGGTGGTACCGCTACAAGAGGTCACAATGGGCAAAAGTCTCGTTCAGGATATTCTCGTAAAATTGGATTTGAAGGAGGTCAAATGCCACTTCAAAGACGTGTGCCTAAATTTGGTTTTACTAACATAAATCGTAAAGAATATGTTGGTGTTAATTTAGATAAATTACAAAATTTAGTAGATAGCGGAATAATCACTGACACTGTTAGTTTAGATGTTTTAGTAGAAAACCGTTTAGCTCGTAAAAACGACTTAGTTAAAATATTAGGTGGAGGAGAGTTAAAAGCTAAATTAAATATTACTGTACATAAATTTACTGCTACAGCTAAAGCTGCTATTGAAGCTGCTGGAGGCGAAGCGGTTACCTTATAAGAAAACTGTAAATGATGAATTTTATAAATACTTTAAAAGATATTTTCAAAATTGAAGAGTTAAAAGAAAAAATAATTTTAACTATTGGTTTAATTGCTGTATATAGGTTTATGTCGGCTGTTCCATTACCTGGGATAGATCCTACACAGCTTACAGCATTAAAAGATCAAGCTGGAGGAGGTCTTTTAGGTTTATTAAACGCATTTACAGGAGGAGCATTTGCTAGAGCGTCAGTAATGGCACTTGGTATAATGCCTTATATTTCTGCATCTATTGTAGTTCAACTAATGGGTATTGCTGTACCTTATTTACAGAAATTACAGAAAGATGGAGAAAGTGGAAGAAAAAAGATTACACAAATTACTAGATGGTTAACTATCTTAATTACTTTGGTTCAAGGACCAACGTATATTACAGCTATTAAAACCCAATTTGGTTTACCAGAATCAGCTTTCTTAGTTGGTGGTGCTACATTTTGGATTTCATCAATGATTTTATTAACAGCAGGAACCATATTTGCTATGTGGTTAGGAGAGCGTATCACCGACAAAGGAGTTGGTAACGGAATATCGTTATTAATTACAGTTGGTATTATAGCTAATTTCCCTGTTGCTTTCTTACAAGAAGTAGTTTCTAAAACAGAAAATGCTGGCGGTGGAGGAATCATGATGATTTTAATAGAGTTAATAGTTTGGTTTGTTGTAATTTTATTAACCGTATTATTAGTTACCGCAGTTCGTAAAGTAGCAGTACAATATGCTCGCCGTACCGCAGTTACAAACATTAAAGATGTTGACGGAGCAAGACAATACATTCCGTTAAAGTTAAATGCTGCAGGTGTAATGCCAATTATATTTGCACAAGCTATAATGTTTTTACCTGTTGCATTAGGTCAAAAATATCCAGCTTTAAATAGTTTAGCTGATAATTTCGGTTTATGGTATAATGTAATATTTGCTGTTTTAATTATCGTATTTAGTTATTTTTATACGGCAATTACAATACCTACTAATAAAATGGCTGAAGATCTTAAAAGAAGTAATGGTTTCGTACCAGGTTATAAACCAGGTGAGGAAACAGCTAACTATTTAGATTCTGTGTTATCAAAAATAACATTCCCAGGATCATTATTTTTAGCAGCATTATCTATTTTACCTGCGATCATTGTTAAATTTGGAGTTACTCAAAATTGGGCAATGTTTTACGGAGGAACATCTTTAATCATTATGGTAGGAGTTGCTATAGATACTATTCAGCAAATTAATTCATATTTATTGAACAGTCGATATGACGGTTTAATGAAAACAGGTAACAGTAACAGAAAATCATTAAAATAATATGGCTAAGCAACCAGCAATTCAACAAGACGGAACAATAACAGAGGCATTATCAAATGCAATGTTTCGTGTAGAATTAGAAAACGGACATATTGTAACGGCTCACATTTCAGGAAAAATGCGTATGCATTATATCAAATTATTACCTGGAGATAAGGTGAAATTAGAAATGAGTCCGTATGATTTATCAAAGGCAAGAATTACTTACAGATATTAAAAAACAAAACTGATGAAAGTAAGAGCATCATTAAAGAAAAGAAGTGCCGACTGCAAAATAGTACGCAGAAAGGGCAGATTATATGTAATTAACAAAAAGAATCCTAGATTTAAACAAAGACAAGGGTAATGGCAAGAATAGCAGGTATTGATA
>JBELFC010000177.1:0-6114 GCA_042093175.1 Tenacibaculum sp.
GATGGAAATAAATCTATCATTAAAAAATTCATAAAAAAATAACAATTATAATTAAATAATTTTCAAGGGTAATAGTTTTAACTATTGCCCTTATTTTTTTTAACTACCATTCTAACTCCTACAACAACAATAATTGCTCCAATAAACTGCCAAAAGCTCATTGATTCATTTAAAAATATAATAGCTAAAACTATGGTAGAAAAAGGTCCAATACTTCCTAAAATAGAAAAATTAGAAGCACCTATTTTTTGAATCGCGAAAGAAACTAAAAAAGAAGGAATCAAGGTTGCAATAATAGCCATTAGAAATCCTAAATAATAAACTTCTTTTGGGTATATAAAAATAGATGTTCTATCTACTAGTAAATAATGAACAACAACACAAATGGTAGAAACAATCATTGCATAAGAAGTAAATGTTTTTACTCCAAACCTAGGAATTAGCCAACCACTTCCAACTAAATAAGAAGCATAAGTTAAAGCACTTAAAAACACCAATACTCCTCCTAACAGTAAGGTGTAATCAAAAACTTGACTTCCACTACCAAAGGCTAAAACAACTCCGATATATGTTAATAGAATTGCCCAAACTTGATGCTTTGTAACTTTTTCTTTAAAAAACAACCTATTAATTAACAATACTAAAGTTGGATATACGAATAAGATTATTCTCTCTAAACTAGCTTCAATAAATTGTAATCCTAAAAAATCAAAATAACTAGCTAAATAATAGCCTATAAAACCGAAAAAGAATAACCATAAGTAATCTTTATTTTGTAGAGTTACTTTAACTTCCCTTTTCCTATTAACAAGTAATAAAATGATTATATAAAAAGGCAATGAAAACAACATTCTAAATAATAACAAGTGAATTGAACTTACATTATATTGATACGCCATTTTAACCATAACTGCTTTTGAAGAAAACATTACAATTCCCAAAACACCTAAAAACACTCCTGATAATTTCATTAAAGCTATTTTACTACAAAAATAATGAGTAACTAATTTTATTAAATAATATTTTAATTAATCATACGATGTTCAGTGTACGTTTATTTTAAACATTCTCTTGTATTACTAGTTAAAATTTCAAGTTAAAGGAACATTTTCAATTAATCCTTGCTCAATAAAATTCTTTATACTATTTTTCATTTTGAAACCTTATAAACATTAAAGTTTACGTGTATGAGTTATAATGCAACGATAGAAGAGGAAAATAAAGAAATAGCCAATAGATATAAAGATTTACTTAAAGGAACTTATCAAACACTTTCAGAAGACGATAAAAAACTTATACGTAAGGCCTTTGAAATTGCTGTAGAAGCACACTCTGAGCAACGAAGAAAAACAGGAGAACCTTATATTTATCACCCCATTGCTGTTGCTAAAATAGTTGCTTATGAAATAGGCCTTGGAGCAACTTCTATTGCTGCTGCACTACTCCATGATGTTGTAGAAGACACGCATTATACTCTTGATGATATGGAGCGTTTGTTTGGTGAAAACATTGCTCGTATTGTTAGTGGATTAACTAAAATTTCAAGCTTAAGAAAAGAACAAGATTATTCTATTCAAGCAGAGAATTTTCGTAAAATGCTACTTACACTCCATGATGATGTACGTGTAATTTTAATAAAAATTGCCGATAGACTTCATAATATGCAAACAATGGATTCTATGCCACCTCATAAACAGGTAAAAATAGCTTCCGAAACTTTATATATATATGCTCCTTTAGCTCATAGACTTGGGTTATACAACATAAAAACTGAACTTGAAGATTTAGGTTTAAAGTATACTGAACCTGATGTATATAATGATATACTTAGTAAAATTGAACATAGTAAAGAAGATCAACAAAAATATATTGACAGCTTTACAAGTGTTTTAAAAGAAGCTTTAAATAAAGAAGCTTTTTCTTATGAAATAAAAGGTCGTTTTAAATCTATTTTCTCTATTAGAAGAAAAATGCGCAAACAAAATGTAACTTTTGATGAAGTATACGATAAGTTTGCCATTAGAATTATATACAAACCAAAATCTAAAGATGAAAAATTTGATGCTTGGAAAATATATTCTATTGTAACAGATTTCTTTAAACCTAATCCAGCCCGTTTACGTGATTGGATTTCACAACCTAAATCTACGGGGTATGAAGCATTACATATAACCGTTATTGGCCCTCAGGCCAAATGGGTTGAAGTACAAATTCGTTCGCAAAGAATGGATGAAATAGCTGAAAAAGGGTATGCCGCACATTTTAAATATAAACAAGGTAATGTTAGTGAAAATGGATTAGATGGTTGGTTAAACCGTTTAAAGGAAACTTTAGAAAATCAAAGTATAAATGCTGTTGATTTTGTTGAAGATTTTAAATTAAACTTATATGCTAAAGAAATATATGTTTTTACTCCTAATGGAGATTTAAAATCATTACCCAAAGGTGCTTCTGCTTTAGATTTTGCTTTTTCTGTCCACACTGATGTAGGTCTGAAATGTCGTGGTGCAAAGGTAAATGGTAAACTAGTTCCTTTAAGTCACGAATTAAAAAGTGGAGACCAAGTTAAAGTTCTTACAGCAGCAATTAACAAACCTAATGTTAGATGGCTCGATTTTGTTTTAACAGCACGTGCTAGAACAAAAATAAAATCTGCCTTAAAAGCAGAGGAAAAGAAAATAGCTGAAGAAGGAAAAGCTATATTAATGCGTAAACTTCGACACTTAAAAATAAATACTAGTGAAAAAACGATTCATGAAATTGCTAATTACTTTGGCTTAAAAACAAGTTTCGATTTATTTTATAGGGTTGGTAATGGAGCTATAGATAATACCAAACTAAAAGAATTTTTAGCTCAAAGAAGTGGTCCTTTAATGAGCTTTATTAGAAGTACCTTTAAAAGAAGTCCTAGTAAAAATGTTACAGATAAGGAAGAAATAACCAGTAACTTTGACTCTTTAGTTTTTGGTAAAGATGAACAAGTATTAGATTATACATTATCTAAATGTTGTACACCAATACCTGGTGATAAAGTATTTGGATTTGTAACAATAAATGAAGGTATTAAAGTTCATAAAAACGATTGCCCAAATGCTATTTCATTGCAATCAAATTATGCTTACAGAATAATGCCTGCTAAATGGATAGATTCAACTCAACAAGAATTTAAGGCTTCTTTAGAGTTTTCTGGTATAGATAAAAAAGGCATCGCTAATAATATTACTCGTATTATTTCTAATAGTACTGATGTTTATATTTATGGGATAAACATTGCTGGTGACGATGGAGTATTTGAAGGAAACTTAACATTGGGAGTAAAAAATAAATCTCAATTAAATAAATTAATTGACAGTATAAAAAGAATTGATGGTGTACAAAAAGTAGAACGTGTTAATACTTTGTAAATATCATTTTAATATCATCCTTTTTTTATCAATAAATAAACGTAAATTTGCCCTTTCGTAAAATTCTAATTAATGAATAACTCTGCAGAAAATCAAGAAATTGTAAAAAAAGTATTTACTTCTTACTTAGAAGAAAATAAACATCGTAAAACGCCTGAGCGTTACGCCATTTTACAAGAAATTTATGATGCTGAAGAACATTTTGATATTGAATCATTATACATCAAAATGAAAAATAAAAACTATCGAGTTAGTAGAGCTACGCTATACAATACAATAGACTTACTATTAGATTGTGGTTTGGTGAGAAAACATCAGTTTGATGGACAATCTATGGCTAGATATGAAAAGAGCTATTTTGACAAGAATCATGACCATGTAATTTTAACCGATACTGGTGAAGTAAAAGAGTTTTGTGATCCAAGAATACAAATTATCAAAAAAACAATTGAAGAAGTTTTTGATATTGATATTCATAACCATTCATTATACTTCTACGGAACAAAAAAGAAACAAAATTAACAACAACAAAATAACTTATTAACAATACACAATTAGATGGCAGTAGATTTATTACTCGGATTACAATGGGGAGACGAGGGAAAAGGTAAAATTGTAGATGTACTTACAAAAAACTACGATATTATTGCACGTTTTCAAGGGGGACCAAATGCTGGACACACTTTAGAATTTGATGGTATTAAGCATGTTTTAAGAACTATTCCTTCAGGAATTTTTCATGACAAATCAATTAACGTAATTGGTAACGGAGTGGTTATCGATCCTGTAGTTTTTGTACAAGAATTAGACGGATTAAATAAATTTGATCTTGATTATAAATCAAAATTAATTATCTCTAGAAAAGCACACGTAATTTTACCAACACACCGTTTGTTAGATGCTGCTTCTGAGGCTTCTAAAGGGAAAGCTAAAATTGGTTCTACATTAAAAGGTATTGGTCCAACATATATGGACAAAACTGGTAGAAATGGGATTAGAATTGGTGATTTAGAACTAGATAATTGGAAAGAAAAATACAGAAGTCTTGCTAATAAACATGAAGCTATGATTAGCTTTTACAATGTTGATGTTCAGTACGATTTAAAAGAAATGGAAATTGAATTCTTTGCTGCTGTTGAGCGTTTAAAAGAATTACAATTTATTGATAGTGAAGAGTATTTAAACAAAGGTTTAAAAGAAGGTAAAACCATCTTAGCAGAAGGAGCGCAAGGTTCATTATTAGACATTGATTTTGGAACTTATCCTTTTGTAACTTCTTCTAACACTACAGCTTCTGGTGCCTGTACTGGTTTAGGAATTGCTCCTAACAAAATTAAAGAAGTTTTTGGAATTTTTAAGGCTTACACTACCCGTGTAGGTTCAGGACCCTTCCCTACTGAATTATTTGATGAAGTTGGAAGTGAAATGGCTAAAATTGGTCGTGAATTTGGTGCTGTAACTGGTCGTCCTCGTAGATGTGGATGGTTAGATTTAGTTGCTTTAAAATATGCAGTTCAAGTTAACGGTGTTACACAGTTAATGATGATGAAAGGCGATGTACTTTCAGGTTTTGACACTTTAAAAGTATGTACTTCTTACAAATATAAAGGTGAAGAGATTTCTCATTTACCATATAATATTGAACCTGAAAACATCGAACCAATTTATACTGAATTTAAAGGTTGGGATGATGATTTAACAGGAATGACTACAAAAGAAGAGTTACCTAAAAATTTATTAGATTATATCTCTTTTATTGAAAAAGAGACTGAAGTACCTATTAAAATAGTATCTGTAGGTCCAGATAGAAAACAAACAATTGTTAGATAAAAAAAAAAGAGCTCTTAAAAAGAGCTCTTTTTTTTTATTTCTTACCTAAAATTTCATCTGCAAAAGAATTACACAATAAAAAGGTATCCTCAACATCTTTAAATGTAGTTTTAGGGTTTATTAAACACATTCGTAAAACTACCTGCTTATTTAAAACTGTAGTTACTAACAATGCTTCCCTAGATTCCATCACCTTTTTAGAAATTTTTTGATTTAACTCATCTAATTCTTGTTCAGATAAGTTTAATCCAAGTGGATTATATCTAAAATTAATAACTGCTAAAGTAGCTGGCGATATAATTTCCCAATTTCTACTTTTACGTAACATCTTTTCAACGTCATCAGTTAATTGAATATTATAAGTAACTGCTTTTTTAAACGTATCTAAACCATAAGTTTTAATAGACATGTAAAACTTTAACGCTCTAAAACGTCTTGTTAATTGAATTCCATAATCATAGAAATTAATTTCAGATTCGTTACCTTCAATATCACGTAAATATTCCGGTTTCTCACTAAACGTATTACTTAACCAAGAAGCATCCTTAACTAACAAACATCCTATTTCATAAGGTTGGTAAAACCATTTATGTGGATCAACAGTAAGTGAATCTGCTCTCTCTATTCCTCGTAAAGCTTTAGCTCCTTTTTCAGCTAGAATAGCAGCTCCTCCATAAGCACCATCAACATGCATCCATAAATCTTCTTCTTCACATATATCAGCTATATCGTTTAAAGGGTCAACAGTTCCTGTATTAGTTGTTCCTGCAGAAGCAATGTAACAAAATGGCTGTAAACCTTCTAATCGATCTTTAGCTATTGCATTTTTTAATTTATTAATGCTTATTCTAAACTCTAAATCTGTAGGTAAAATTCTAAT
>JBELFC010000178.1:0-6095 GCA_042093175.1 Tenacibaculum sp.
TTGGGGTAGCTGTTAACACAACACTTGTTCCATCATTATACGTTCCACTTGTTGGGTTCGGGTTTGTAGCTACTGTTCCTCCTACAGCATTAATTATTAATTTTCTAGGAATATAAGTAGATGCTCCAAATTCATAAGCTCCCATATCTACAGTTGTATTATGAATTCTTGTTTTACCTAATAAATCTTCTACTATACCTGTTGGAATTTTTGTGTTATCTCCTGCATCTTTGGCTGGAGAGCTTGATTGTAATGTAAAATCATTATTAACTGCATCTACAAATAAAGGATTGGAATTATTCGTGCTTGTTAAATTACTTGCAGTAATATTCGAGAAGTTATTTTCTCCTATTGAATTATTTATAAGAATTTGGTCAGCGATACTAACATGTCCTTTATTAATATCTGAAGTAGTTGCATTTCCAGCACCAACATTACCATAAACAATACTATTAGATATATTTACATTATGATTACTAGTTGCATCTGATCTTCTACTTAAAGCTATCGTTCCTCGTTCAGAACCTGTTTGCGTTCCAACATCTGTATTATTTGCAAACGTACAATTTATAATATTTGAAGTTACGTTTGATCCAGTGGCAGATGCTCTTAACCATAATGAACTTCCAGTATATCCTTTTTGATGATGGATATTCATTGTTTTGTTTTTATAAAACGATGTATTAATTACATTAAAAGTAGCTGTTTTATTTGCTCCATTTCCTAACAAATAAAGAGTACCATACCCACTTATATTATTATAGAACAAGCAATTTTCAATATTCACTGTGGCATCTACTGTAAATGCTCCAACGATTGGTCCTGTTTTATCACTAAGATTATCTGTTATTGTAGAATTTTTTAATGTAAAATTATTAACAGTTGAAGTAATTAAAATTCCAGGTGCACCGGCACTTCCCGTTAAGTTAGCTGCAAAAGCATGTCCCCCTTTAATAGTTATACCATCAATAATTACATTATTTTTTGATACTCTCATTACAGTACGATTATTATCTGACCTTGTTGAGTTGTTAAAAGTTAAACTACCACTATCATTTCCGAAAATATCTCCACTCAATATTGTTTTATTTGTGTAAAAATTTCTTTGATCAATTTTTGTTTCAGTACCACTAAAACCTCCATATATTTTAAGGTTTTCTTTATCTACATTAAAAAAATTGTTAGTACCTCCTCCTCTTCTATAAGTACCATCAGCAATCCAAATCATATTAGATTGCGAAGTAGCACTAGCTAAAGCAGTAACTAAGCTGTTATATGCATTTGCCCAAGAACTTCCATTATTTGATCCTGTAGCATTAATATCTACATAAATTGGAGTTGGTGATGCTTTAAAAGTAACCGTCAAAGTTTTATCTACATCCATTAAAAGTGATATTGGATTTGAATTCCCAACAGCTGCCCCTGTCCATTTTTCAAATGCAAACCCTGAACTTGCTTCAGGAATTAATGATAACACGGTAGTTTCACTAAAAGTATCTCCTGAACTTACTATATTTCCATTATTCTTCACAACACCATTCCCAACTATATTTAACGTTAATGTTCTACAAACACTAGTTGTAGATTTTTCGTAAGGCCCCATATCTATAGTTGTATTTGTAATACGCTGATTACCTAACAAATCTTTTACTAAACCTGAAGGTACTTTAGAGTTATCTCCTCCATTAACAGCTTTTGAACAATCTTGAAGTGTAAAATCGTTATTTGATGGATTAACAAAACCTGGATTACTGCTACTACTGTTTACTACATTACTTGATACAATATTCGTAAAACCTTCTTCTCCTATTGAGTTATATACTAATACTTGATTTGGCAAAGTAACATGTCCTTTATTTACATCTAAAGTTGTTACACCACCAGCTCTTGTATTACCAAAAATAATAGAATTAGCTATTGTTGCATTATGCGTACTATTTCCATCTGTCCTTCTACTTAATGCTAAAGTTCCTCTTTCTGAACCAGCTTGAGTTCCTATATCTATATTATTAGCAAATGTGTTATTAACAATTGTAGTTGTTACATTAGTATTTACTCCTGAAGCTCTAAACCATATTGAGCTTCCTGTATACGCTCTTAAACTTGAAGTTTCATTTTGAGTTTTATTATTTGTAAATAATGAATTATAAACTTTAAAATTTGCTGTATTTCCATTACCGTTTGCTAAAAGATATAAAGCCGTACCCCAAGAACTTAAGTTATTATCAAACACACAACTTTCAATAGTTACCGAACTATTTACTGTAAAATATGCAGTAACCACACCAGCTTTTCTACTCACATTATTCTTAATTTTCGAATTCTTTAAAGTAAGATTAGTTATTGTTGGATTTACAAAAACACCACTTCCTCTCTCATCATTTGATGAACCATTAGCATTACCGTTTTGTATTATTACACCATCTATTAGTACATCATCACTAGTTATTTTCAATACATGTAAACTATTATCAGATTTTGTACTGTTATTATAAGCTATAGTTGTATTATCATCATTTTGTATATCTCCACTTAAAATTGTTGGATTAGCATTAAAATCTCTCTGAGAAAGATTGGTTTCAGTTCCATTAAACCCACCATATATTTTCACTCCAAATGGTGTTTCAAAAGATACTGACCTATCAGATGTATGCGGGGTATATGTCCCTTTCGCTATCCATATTTCTTTTCCAGTTGCCGCTATAGCAGCTAAAGCTTCTTGAACACTTTTATACGCATTTGCCCAAGAGGTTCCTGATTCATCTCCTGTAGCATTTACATTTACATAATAAGGTACATTAGGCCTTAATGAATTAAACTTCTTTTCATCTGACCAATTTTGACATGTTGAATTTGTTTTTATATAAACTGAATATTCTGTAAAAGGATCTAGGTTTGTTAAATTAACAATATTATTAGTTCCCGAAGAATTATCTATAGCCGTAGTAATCGTAGCATTACTAAACGGTTCTGAAGTTTTATGGTAAGCTACATCAAAAATCCCAGTTTTATTTATCTGAACATCTGCATTAGTAGTTCCCAAATTAGTAAAACTTATCGTATTTGTTGGCAAAACAAAACAATTACTATTAAAAGTAGCTATATTTTGAACTTCTGTAGCTGATAATTCCCTATTATAAAATAATAAATCATCAAAAGAGTCTCTATATCTATTAGCAGAAGGTAAATTATTACTTCTATTACTTGCTACAGTAACATTTCCACTTGTTTGCCAGTTACCATTTGCTTTAAAGCCATATTCACTACCTCTAGCATCATAAGAGGTAATAGATAAAACTCCATCAATATATAATTTACCATACGTTTTATATGATCTTATTTCTCTTCCATTTCTATATTGACCAGTTCCTGTATTAGTATGACGAAAACTAATTGCTACGTGATGCCAATTCCCGTCTGCGATAAACTTTGTTGACACCTTTTTAATACCAACTCTCCCTCCATTTCCAACAAAAGAAGACTGATATAATTGAGAAACCACATATCCTACTTTACCATTTTGAAGAAGTATATAATGTCCTGACCAATTATGATTATCTGCTACAGAATTCCTTCCATTAGCATCATCAAAAATAGTTTTCACTACACTAGAGTTTTCTGTTGTTTTTATCCAAAAACTTATAGTAGATTGATTTCCACTATAACTTATGTCAGATCTAACCAATCTATCTCCATTTAAACTTATAGCATTTAATGCATTCCCTAAACGATCATTCTTAATAGTCATATTAGTACCTGATTGCGAAAACCCAGGCCCAGATATACTATTACTTAAGCTTCCATTTGAAAACTCATAATTACCAATGATTCCATTGGTAGGTATTTGTGCATATACCATACTAGTAAATAGTACACATAAAAAGAGTAGTTTTTTAATCATGTCATTCTGTTTTACTTTCAATATTTTGTTTTTATCACGACAAAAAAAACAGAATATAACTTCATGACAGTTAAATTACTTCCGAATGAACTTTTTTATTTTCCAAATGAACTATTTACTAAAGTTTTTTTCCTTTTTTACGTATAAAAAAGTGTTTCAAAATTCTCTTTATAGCTTTTACTAACTGGTACTTTAAAATCAGATTCTAATGTTACTTCTTTTTCTTTTTTAGAATACACTTCTATCTTATTGATATTTACAATCCACGAACGATGAAGCCTTACAAAATCTTTTTTATTACATAATAAGTTTTCATAATAGCTTAATTTTTTTGCTACCATATATTTTTTATTGTTTTTTGTATAAACAACAGAATACATCCTATCTGCTTCAATACATAATACATTATCAATATCTAATATTACATAATCTGTTTTATATGGTATCGCAATTTTTTGCAACGCTTTTTTATTCTCTTTTAAAACATTTAAATTGGCTTTTGAAAATTCAGTGTTTTTAATTGATTTTTTCACCTTTTTTACTGCTTCTTGTAAACGCTCAATATCTATTGGTTTTAATAAATAGTCAATTGCCGCAACTTCAAAAGCTTTTATTGCATACATATCATAAGCAGTTATAAAAATAATTTGAAAATCAATCTCTGAAAACTCATCTAATAACTGAAAACCATTTTTCCTAGGCATTTCAATATCTAAGAAAACTAATTGCGGTTTATGTTTATTTATAGCAACAGTAGCTTCATCTACATTTGCTACTTCTGAAACAATTTCAACTTCTTTACAAAATGCATTTAATAAGTATCTTAAATTCTCTCTTGCATTTAATTCATCATCGACTATTACAGCTTGTATTTTATTCATCTTTATTTACATAGGGTATTTTAACAATTACTTTCGTTCCTTCATTGATTGCCTCATATTCAAAACCTATATCGGTTTTATAATAATCTTTCAATAAGGTTAATCGTTCTTGAATTGCTTTGGTTGAAAACGAAGTTTTTTTTGTATTTAAAATATTTATTTCTTTTGACTTTTCCACTCCAATTCCATTATCAATTATCACACATTTAAAAACTTCTTCTTGATAAAAATGTATGTCTACCTTTTTTAACCCAGTAACTTTATGCAGTAATCCATGTTTTATTGAATTTTCTATAAAAGGCTGAATTATCATTGAAGGTATTTTTATGTCTTCTATATTTTCAATTCCTTTTATTTTATATTCAAAACTATCTCTAAACCGTAGCTTTTCTAATTCTAAATATTTTTTTAATAACGATAATTCTTCTTCAAAATACACAAAACTCTTTTCACTCATTTGTAAGTTTTCTCTAATTAAAGAAGCGAATTTTGTTAAATAAGTATATGCCTCATGCTTATCTTCTTTTAAAATTAAACTTTGAATAGAGTTTAACGCATTAAACATAAAATGAGGGTTCATTTGTGCTTTTAGCGATTTTAATTGTAAGTGAGCTAATTCATTTTTCTTTTTATCTTCTAACTCTTTATATGCATACGCTAACTCATTTTCATTTTTTTGGTTTTGTTTTTTAAAATAATTTACTAAAATAAATGTTCCAAAAAATTGAAATAACACATTCAGATAACCAAAATATTTTTCTGGATAAATTGGATTTATATAATTGGGTAAATAATATAAACTTATTGCTAAAAATAGAACACTATAATGAATTGATTTATTATCAAAAAAAAACAATGTCAGTAATGGAAGTATTATATAACTATACTCTCCGTAGAAACCTCTAAAAGCAAAGTTCGTATTATAAAATAATGTTACTAATACTAGTACAACAAATAACACTCTTCCAGTTTTATGCTTTTTTTTACTCTGTAAATAATATATAATTATAAAAACAACAATTTGCACAACAAAAGAAAGTGTTTTACTTACATCTAATTGATTTAGAAAAAAATCAACTATTAAAAAAAAAACAGCCGATAACAAACCAAAAGCACAACAGTAATTTAAAACTTTAATTCTTTTAACATCAGTTGTTGTTAATTCTTTTACTATTCCTGTATTAATGATTTTATATAACAGATTCATTCTTATTCATCTTTATTTACATAAGGAATTTTAACAACCACTTTTGTCCCTTCTTTTATTTTTTCATATTCAAAACCTATATCACTTTTATAATAATCTTTTAAAA
>JBELFC010000179.1:0-6057 GCA_042093175.1 Tenacibaculum sp.
GTTAGATGCTGATATTGTTTTAGGAACTGATCCTGATTCTGATAGGATTGGTATAGCTGTTCGTGATTTAGAAGGAAACATGAAATTACTTAATGGTAATCAAACCATGAGTGTAATGACTGATTTTTTAATCAATGATTGGAAAAAACAAGGTAAATTAAATGGAAAACAATTTGTTGGTTCAACTATTGTATCAACAAATTTAGTTAATGAAATTGCTGATAGCTATGGTGTTGAAACCAAAGTTGGTTTAACTGGTTTTAAGTGGATTGCAAAAATGATTAAAGATCACCCTAATCAAGAATTTATTGGTGGTGGTGAAGAAAGTTTTGGTTACATGGTCGGTGATTTTGTTAGAGATAAAGATGCAGTAACCTCTGCCCTACTTGCATGTGAAATTGCCAGTGAAGCAAAAAATAATGGTAGCTCGTTTTATAATGAGTTACTTGAACTTTACACTAAACATCATTTTTATAAAGAACATTTAATTTCTTTAGTTAAAAAAGGAATGGATGGTGCTCAGCAAATTAAACAAATGATGGTTGATTTACGTAACAATCCTTTAACTGAAATAGATGGAGTACAAGTAAAGTATTTATTTGACTATCACACTTCAATACAGAAAAACATAATTACCGGTGAAGAAACTAAGATTGACATCCCTAAGTCAAATGTTTTAATTTATGAAACTATAGATGGTTCAAAAATTGCCGCTAGACCAAGTGGAACCGAACCAAAAATTAAATTTTATATTAGTGTAAAAGAAAGTTTATCTAATGTTCAAGAAGCTAAACATATAGAAACTACTTTAGATAAAAAAATTCAACGAATTATTAAAGGTTTAAAGTTATAAATGAATATAACTATTGTACATTATAATATTATTCCTGTAACTCATTACGGAGGTACTGAAAGAGTGATTTGGTATCTAGGTAAAGAACTTAGTTTATTAGGACACAATGTAACTTACTTAGTTGAAAAGGGTTCTCAATGTAATTTTGCTACAATAAAAAATATTGATCATAGTGTAAATATTTGGGCTCAAATTCCTGAAAACACTGATGTTATTCATTTTCAACATCAACCAGGAAATATTGAAAGGGCAAAACATCCTTATGTTGTTACTATGCATGGTAATGCAAACAAAGATGCTTTTATTGATAATAATACCGTTTTTGTTTCAAAAAACCATGCTGAAAGATATAGTGCAAGTACGTATGTTTATAATGGATTGGATTGGGACGATTATCTAAACCCTACATTCTCTAAAGAAAATTATTTTCATTTTTTAGCTAAAGCAGCTTGGAGAATAAAAAATGTAAAAGGAGCAATAAACGTTGTAAAAAAAGCTAAGAATGAACATTTAAAAGTTTTGGGCGGTGATCGTTTCAACTTTAAAATGGGAATGCGCTTTACTCTTACTCCTAAAGCTTCATTTTATGGAATGGTAGGTGGTAAAGAAAAAAATCAACTACTAAATAAATCTAAAGGATTAATATTCCCTGTTCTTTGGCATGAACCTTTTGGTTTAGCTATTATTGAAAGTTTGTATTATGGTTGCCCAGTTTTTGCAACTCCTTACGGATCTTTAAATGAGTTAATAAATAAAGATGTTGGATATCTTTCTAATGATCGTAAAGAACTAACTGATGCTATTAAAAACATTGGAAACTATTCTCAAAAAAACTGTAATGAGTATGCTATTGAGAATTTTAATGCGAAAAAAATGGCTTTATCATATATAGAAGTATATGAAAAAGTAGCTAATGGTAATCTTTTACATACTCAAAAACCAAAAATAAAAAATATTCAAACCAAAAAGTTTTTAGATTGGTTTGAATAATTAGTTAATTATATATGAATGATTTAAAAAAAGTCATACGATTTATTTTCCCTTATAAAAGACTTCTAATATTAAATATTATCTGTAATGTCTTTTATGCACTTTTTAGTACATTAAGTTTTGTTGCTTTTATACCTATGTTGGATATTTTATTTAAAAGTAATAAAAGAGTGTATGTTAAACCTGTATATGAAGGACTAACAAATAATTTCAAATTATATTTAGAAAACAGTTTAAATTATTTTGTTACACAACAAATAGAAAATGGTAATAATGGTGAAATTGTTGTTTTAGGGTACGTTTGTGTAATCATAATTTTTCTTTTTCTTTTAAAAAATATTGCAAACTATGCTTCATTATACTTCATGGCTATTATTAGAAATGGTGTAATTAAAGACATGAGAAATGAAGTTTATTTAAAAGTAATTAGCTTACCTATTTCTTTTTTTACTGAAAAAAGAAAAGGTGATGTAATGTCTAGAATAACAAATGATGTGGGAGAAGTTCAATGGTCATTTTTAAGTGTTTTGGAAATGCTAGTTAAACAACCTTTAATAATCATTTTCACTTTAACAATGATGTTTGCAATAAGCCCTCAACTAACATTATTTATTTTTATTTTCATCCCTTTATCAGGGCTAATAATTGCCTTCATTGGTAAAAAACTGAGAGCTTCTTCTGATCAAGTACAAAGAGAAAATGGTCAGTTTTTATCACATGTTGAGGAAACATTATCTGGTTTAAAAATAATAAAAGGATTTGTTGCTGAATCTATTTTTAAAAATAGATTTTTTAAAACTTCTGATAAGATTTTTAAACATTCCAATAAATTAATGTTTAGACAAAATTTGGCAACTCCACTTAGTGAAGTATTAGGAATTACTGTTATAGTTGTAGTTTTATGGTATGGAGGGAAAATGGTATTAATAGATAAGTCAATGACAGGTGGAACTTTTATTGGTTTTATGGCTTTAGCTTATAATATTTTAACTCCTGCAAAAAATATATCAAATGCTATGTACAGCATTAAAAGAGCTGGTGCTTCAATTGATAGAATATTAGAAATCTTAAATAAGAAAAATCCTATAACAGATAAAAAAGATGCTATTACTAAGGAAGATTTCAATTCTGAAATTAAAATTGACAATATTTCCTTTAAATATAAAAATGATTATGTTTTAAAAGATTTTTCTTTAACTATTCCTAAAGGTAAAACTGTTGCTTTAGTAGGACAATCTGGAAGTGGGAAATCTACTTTAACAAATATTATTCCTCGTTTTTACGACATTGATAAAGGAAGTATTACAGTAGATGGTATAGATATCAAAAAAGTTACTAAAAATTCCTTACGTAGTTTAATTGGTATTGTTACTCAAGATTCAATATTATTCAATGACAGTGTTGCTAATAACATATCTTTAGGTTATCCAGATGCTACTTCTGAAGACATACAAAAGGCTTCAGAAATTGCCAATGCTCATGAGTTTATAAAAGATTTACCCGAGCAATATAACACCAATATTGGTGATGGAGGAGGTAATTTATCTGGTGGTCAAAAGCAACGTTTATCAATAGCTAGGGCGGTTTTGAAAAACCCTCCAATAATGATTTTAGATGAAGCTACTTCTGCTTTAGATACAGAGTCAGAAAAGTTAGTACAAGATGATCTAGACAACATGATGAAGAACAGAACTTCTATTGTTGTTGCTCACAGATTATCTACTATTCAAAACGCTGATTTAATAGTGGTAATGAAAAAAGGGAAAATAATGGAGCAAGGAAATCATGAGGAATTGCTAGCTAAAAAAGGGGAATACTTCAAGTTAATAACTATGCAATCATTTCAGTAAAATGGGATTTCTTAAAAATATTAAGCGTCAAAAATTTTATTATTATATAACAAATATTTTTAGATACATAACTCCAAATTTTATTTTTAGATTTCAATTAAATAAATGGTTGAAAGTTGAAAATGATGAACTAAAAAAGCGTTTAGAATATTACATATCTCCCTCAGTTACTTCTTCTACTAATAAAAACGAATGGACATCATTAAAAGATTTTAAACTTCCTAAAAAAGGTAGTTTATATTTTTTCGATTTAGTAAAGTTTACAAAGTATTTTCCAATAAAAAATAAAATTAAATTCAAGTTTGGAGATGTTACTGAGAATTTTGATCAACCAACAATTGTTAAAAGTCGTCCTATAAATCATAATGGAAATTCTATTTTAATGAAATTAGATTCTTTAAGACATTTTCATTTTATTACTGATGATAAACAGTTTCATGAAAAAAATGATATGGTTGTTTGGAGAGGAGAAATTCATAAAGAAAACAGACGATTATTAGTTGAGAAATTCCATAATCATTCATTATGTAATATTGGAGAAGTTAGTAAGAATGAACATTATCCTTTAGCATGGAAAAAAGAGTATTTAAGTATAAATCAGCAATTAGATTATAAATTCATTTTATCTATAGAAGGCATTGATGTTGCTACAAACTTAAAGTGGATTATGTCTTCCAATTCACTTTGCTTCATGCCTACTCCCATATTTGAAACTTGGTATATGGAAGGAAAATTAATACCTAACCATCATTACGTACATATTAAAGATGACTATTCCGATCTCTTAGAAAAAAGAGATTATTATTTAAATAATATAGATGAAGCTTTAAATATTATAAAAAATGCAAACGATTGGGTAAAACAATTTGAAAACCCTACTTCAGAAAAACAACTTTCTTTGTTAGTTTTAAATAATTATTTTAAACAAACTAACTAAAAAAATTAAATTAACTCAAGCCCTAGTTTTTTACCTTTTTCGATCATAAACTCATAAGAAGCTTCATATTCATTAGGTATTTCACCTTCTAAAATAGCTTCTTTTATAGCTTCTTTTATTTGGCCAATCTCTCTACAGGGTTTTAAATTAAATGTTTTCATAATCTCTTCTCCTGTTATTGGAGGCTGAAAATTACGAACTCTATCTCGTTCTTCAACTTCTTTTATTTTTTCACGAACAATTTCAAAGTTTTTATGATAACGTTTAAATTTTTTCGGGTTTTTCGTTGTTATATCTGCTTCACAAAGAGTCATTAAACTATCAACATCCTCTCCTGAATCAAAAACTAAACGACGAACAGCTGAATCTGTTACTTCAGAAGCAAGTACAATAGGCCTTGAACTTAATAACACCATTTTTTGTACAAATTTCATTTTGTTGTTTAAAGGCATTCGTAAACGCTTGAATAGTTTATACACCATCTTTGAACCAACAAATTCATGAGAATGAAATGTCCAACCTATTCTTGGATGATATTTTTTTGTTGGAGCTTTCCCTATATCATGTAATAAAGCAGCCCATCGCAACCAAACATCATTCGTTTTTAATGAAATATTATCCACCACTTCTAATGTATGATAAAAATTGTCTTTATGCTTCTGCCCTTCTACTTCTTCTACACCTTTAAGATCAATTAATTCAGGAATAATACGCTTAAGTAATTTCGTTTTTTCTAATAATAAAAAACCAATAGATGGTTTATACGATTCTAGAATTTTATTTAACTCTACTATAATTCTTTCACGAGTAATGATATCTATTCTTTCAGCGTTATTTGTAATCGCATCTAACGATTTTTCTTCTATTTTAAATCCTAATTGGCTTGCAAACCTAACTGCCCTCATCATTCGCAATGGATCATCTGAATAGGTAATATCAGGCCTTAATGGTGTTTTAATTATTTTATTTTGTAAATCATCAATACCATTAAAAGGATCTAATAACAATCCAAAACTATCTTCATTTAAACTTAATGCTAGGGCATTAATTGTAAAATCTCTTCTATTCTGATCATCTACTAATGTACCTTTCGATATTGTTGGATTTCTACTTTCTTCAGTGTATGATTCTTTTCTTGCTCCTACGAACTCAATTTCTACATCTTGAAATCGTAACATAGCAGTTCCATAGGTTTTAAAAACCTGAACTTTTGGTTTATTAGGTAATAAAGATGCTACTTTTTCTGCTAATTCAATACCGCTACCTACAGCTACAATGTCAATATCTTTAGCTGTTCCTCTCTTTAAAATGAAATCACGAACGAAACCACCTATTACATAACTTTCTAACCCTAACTCTCTAGTTGCTTTTGATATATATTGAAATATTTCGGCCGAAATTGCCTCTTTATAGTATTGTTTTTGCAT
>JBELFC010000180.1:0-6038 GCA_042093175.1 Tenacibaculum sp.
GTTTGGTGTAATAATATTTCTGGGCAGTATTTTTATATTGAAAATGATAAACTTAATTTATATGTAGATATAGAAGAATATGCAAGTGGTCAATTAGCAAGTTTCTTTTTTCTTAAAAATAGTTTAATAGCATCAAATTTAGGCTATGTTGCTAAAATTGATTTAGAAACGAATGAAAAGAAGATATTTAAAAATGGTGTCGATTTAATTAATTCAGTTTTTAAGAGTAATGATTCTTTATTTGTAATAAGTTCTAACTATTACAAATATAGTTTAACAGGAGAAGAGTATTCCAATAAATGTATGTTAGATGATAATATTGTTGTTGAAGGTTTTACAAGTTATTTTACTCATAAAAATAAAGAGTTTATTTATTCTTATGATTATCAGGCTGATGGTGTAAAGGTGGATAAGGCGACAATGTTGATGAAGAATGGTAAATCTTTTAAAAAGATGTTGCTACCAAGTATTTTAAGAGGAAGTACAATAATAAAAAGTTTTTATGATGCAGGTAATGAGTTTTGGTTTGGAACTAATAAAGGGGTAATAATTTGTGGCTATAAAAAAGGAGAGTTTTTTTATAAGAGAACAAATTTTGAAGGAAAATATATAACAGGTTTTTTAAAAGATAGGTATAATAATTATTGGTATACGACTCATAGAAATGGTGTTTTTATAGTGCCAAATTCTTATTTAAATAAATATGAATTAGAAGAGAATAGGCAAAATATAAGTGCTATGGATAGGATAGGGAATAATAGTGTACTATTTGGAGCTACTAACGGAGATATTGGTGTTATTGATATTAAACAAAAGACGTTCAAGAAATTTGATTTAAATGATAAGCAAAAAGTATTTTCCATCATAGGATTGTCTGATGAATTAGCTTTAATAAGTTTTGCTACTTATTGTTATATTTTTAACATAAAAACAGAAGAATATAGAAAAATAAAAATGAATGGAAATGTAAAAGACTTTTCATTTATAGATAAAAATAAGGTAGTAATGGCAGCTTTTTCTTCAGCGGCTATTGTTTATGTAGATACCCCAAATAAAAATAAGAGAATTGGCTCTAAAAGATCATACTCAAGCTATTATAGTAAAAAAAGTAAAAAAATATATGTAGGCTATGTATATGGAGTTAAAGAATATGATACGAATTTAAATAGTAAGGTAGTAACGTTTAAAAATAGAGAAATTTTTGCAGTTGATATTGATGAAACGGCTAATGGTGTGGTGTGGTTTTCTACATTTAAAGATGGGATAGTTGGTTTAAAAGAAGATGGAACTATTATTAACTATACACAGAAGAACGGATTGCTTTCTAATTTAACGAGCGTTATAAAAAGCGATGGAGATTATTTATGGATTACTACAAATAAAGGGGTACAGGTATTAAATACAGTCACTGGAGAATTTAGAAATTTAACAAGGAGGCATGGATTAAGTTCTTTTAATATTTCTGATATTTCAATTTTTGATAAGACAGTTTTTCTGAGTTCTAATAAAGGAGTTTTTCAAATTGACAAAGAAAAGGTTTTTACCAATACTGTTCTTTTAGATTTCTATTTCACTAAGATTTCAGTTGAAGATAAGCAGGTTTCTATAAAGGAAAGTTATAAGCTTGATTCTAATACAAAAAAAATTCAGTTTAGTTTTCATACTAATGGTTTTTTAGCAGAAGATAATATTGAATATAAATATCGGTTACTAGGTGGTTCAAAAGAATGGAGTTCAGTTTCACAAGGGGTTAATCAGGTTACTTTTAATAATTTGGCAGCAGGATCTTATACGTTTGAATTAAAAGCGGTTCAAATTAATGGAAAAGAAGAAACAGCTATAAAAACGATTAAATTAAAGATTAAACCACCTTTTTATGAAGAATGGTGGTTTATTTTAGGTGGTTTGCTGTTGTTGTTTGTATTTGTGTGGTTTTATTTTACAAATAGGATAAAGGGATTGAGGATAAAACAAAAACAATTGTTAGAAAAAGAACGAATGCAAAAACAATTGGTGTCTTCTAAATTAGAAAGTCTTCAATCTCAAATGAACCCGCACTTTACGTTTAATGCATTAAATTCAATTCAAAACTTAGTGCTAAAAGGGGAAAGGCATGAAGCATATGATTACTTAACTAAATTCTCATTTTTAATTAGAGAAAATTTAAACATGAGTAAAAAAAGTTTTGTTCAGTTTGATGATGAATTACAGTTGTTAGTTAAATATTTAGAGTTAGAAAGACTTCGTTTTGGAGGTGAGTTTGCTTATGAAATTAAAGGAGGGAATAAGGTAGAAGATATAAAAATACCAACAATGATTATTCAGCCATACCTTGAAAATGCCTTAAAGCATGGTTTACTTCATAAGAAGGGAGATGATAAAAAAATAGTTTTAGAGTTTTTTCAAGAAGATGGTGTTTTAAAATGTGTTGTATTTGATAATGGAATAGGGGTTGAAGCAGCTAAGAAAATTAAAAAAGAAAGTAACATAACTCGTGAGTCATTTTCTACTAAAGCAATTAAAGATCGACTAGTTTTTTTGAAAGATTATTATAAAACTGATATTGGAGTGATCTATGAAAAAGTGCCTATAGGAACTAAAGTTGTTATTAAAATTCCATTTACAAAAGTGTAAAAAATTCATTTGGAAACAAATTTGCTTGATTAGGAAGAAGATTTAAGTTATCGAAAAAAATAAAAATATATTACAGGAATATTCTTGAAAAAAGAAAGTGTTTTCCTTGTTTTAAGATTATAAAAGCTCAATGAATTCTATTGTAAAAAAAATATTTGATACAGGTATACAAAATACTAAGGGAACAAAAGAAAATAAAAAGATAAAACTTTTAAATATATTTTGTTTTACCTGGTCTGTCATGATTCCTGTGATAACCATTTTTGATATTATTTTTGGAAGAGAGCTGGAAGGTAGTTTGATAATGCATGGTGTTTCTTATATTTTAATAGCATTCATTTTTTATTTTCAAAAAAAACAATTCTATACATTAGCAAGGGTCTTATTTTTGAGTTCTATAATTGGTGTTACATTTGTGTTTGCAAATTATACTACCCCATTAAATTTAATTGAAAACTTTTACTTTGTTTACCCTCTAATAGCTTTGATATTAGTAGATAAGAAGTGGATTAATATAGTTATTCTTGTAGTATGTTTTCTATTATATTTTGTGCCAAATTTATATTACGAACACTATCCTAAAAATACCATTTTACCAGTCTTAGTATTTTCGGTATTTGTTGCTGCCTTCGTGATTTTAAATTATGCCGAAACTTTAAATAAAAAGCATGAAAAAGAATTGTTACTAAATAAAGAGCAATTAGAACAGGCGTTTTTAGAGTTAGAAGAACGTAAAAAAAGTGAGTTGGCTAGTTTACAGTTAAAAGCATTAAAAGCTCAAATGAATCCACACTTTTTATTTAATGCAATAAACTCAATACAAAACTTAATACTTACAAATAATAAAGAAGAAGCATATAAATACTTGACAAAGTTTTCTTTGTTAATGCGTGAAAGTTTAAAAACAAGTGAAAAAAGTTTTATAGATTTTGATGTAGAACTATCAATGTTAAAAAAGTATTTAGAACTTGAAAAACTTCGTTTTGGTGAAGATTTTATATATGAAATAAAAGGAGCGAATGAAATTCAAAGAATAAAAATACCGTCTTCAGTAATACAATCATTTATAGAAAATGCTATTCGTTATGGTTTGCTACATAAAACTGAAGGAAAAAAAATAATTACAATAGAGTTTTACCAGAGTAAGATATTTACTTGCGTAATAACGGATAATGGTATTGGTATTGAAGCGTCTAAAAAGGTTAGTGTACTTAACACTAAATCTAATATTAATGAATCATCAATAATAGCAATACAGAATAGACTACAGTTATTAAATGAATTTTATAAAATGGATATTGGAGTTTCCTACGAAGAGATTGAAGAAGGAACAAAGGTTGTTATAAAATTACCATATACAATATAGAGATGGAGGTTTTAAGAAGAGGATATAAATTTGTTTTAAATATTGGTATTTATGAAACTAATGAAAAAGAACATAAAAAAATAAGGTTACTGAATGCTTTTTGTTTAACCTGGGCTATTTGTATTTGTTTTTTTATGATTTTAGACCCTTTTTTTTCACAGAGTTTAGATAGAAGTATTGTTTTACATTTATTTTCATTTTTAACTATTGTATCTGTATATGGATTACAGAGATATAAGAAATATATTACAGCAAGAGTCTTGTTTATAGTAACGTTAATAGTAGTAACATTTATTTTTGCAAATTTTATAGAGCCATCTAGAATGATGGAAAATTTTTACTTTGTATATCCACTAGTTGCTCTTATTTTAATAGATAATAAGAAAATAACAATTTCAATAATGATATTTTGTTGGTTGTTATATTATGTACCTTATAAATTAATACCAGGTATTTATCCCATTGAAATATTTAATCCATTACTGTTGCTTTCTGCTTTTGTAGGATGCTATGTAATTCTTAATTACTCACAGTCATTAAATTTAAATAATGAAAAAAAATTAGAAAAGGCTTATCAAGAGCTTGAAGATAAAAAAAAGAATGAATTAGCACATTTACAATTAAAATCACTGAAGGCACAAATGAATCCTCACTTTATGTTTAACGCCTTAAATTCAATTCAAAGTTTAATTTTAAAGGAAGATAAACATGCAGCTTATGTGTATTTAACAAAGTTTGCATCATTGATTCGAGAGAATTTAAATATGAGTGAAAAAAGTTTTGTTCATTTCGAAGAAGAATTATCGTTACTGAAGAAATATTTAGAATTAGAAAAACTACGTTTTAAAAATGATTTTAAATATCAAATAAAAGGAATAGAAAATATTGGTGATATAAAAATTCCATCAATGATAATTCAACCTTTTGTAGAAAATTCAATAAAACATGGATTACTTCATAAAATTGAAGGGATAAAAGAATTAACAGTATCTTTTTCTAAAGAAGAAGTTTTTAAATGTGAAATAATAGATAATGGAGTAGGCCTTGAGAAATCAAAAGAAATAAATAAGCTAAATAATAAAGAAAAATCGTTTTCTACAAGTGCAATATATGAAAGGTTAAGTTTATTAAAAGAATTTTATAAAACAGATATAGGTTTTGTTTATGAAGAGGCTTTAGAGGGGGCAAAAGTAGTTATAAAAATACCGTATACTATGTAAAATGGATGGAATAAAAAATACATACAAGAGTATTATAGGAATTGGTGTTCATGGCTATTTATCTCAGAAAACAGTAAAGAGAATTAAAATATTAAACTTTGCAGCTTTTTTTATGGGGTTAAATCCATTAATAGCGTTAATAGTTAAATATTTTACCGATGATTTACCTGATAAAATGGCTTTGTTATTTTTATTAGAATCAGTATTTTATTTTTCAGTTTTAATAGTTGTTTTTTTTAAAAAATACGAAGCAGCCAAGTTTTTATTTATCATATTATTCACCTCAATTTTATTTTTACATAATAATTTTTTGTATAAAGGGGAGTATACTGAATACTATTACTTAGTAGTTCCTATTGGTACTTTGTTGTTTTTTGATAGTAAGTGGGTTCATTATACTTTTCTATTAATTGCTTTATTACTGTTTTTTATACCCAATTACTATTTAAATATATATGATAAGGAAAGCTTTGGCTTTTTTCATGTAGTTCCATTTTTTTTAGGAATGTTTGTGGCTGTGCAATATTTTAGGAATGAAAATATTAAAAACGAAGACAAGTTAAAAAAAGCTTATGTTGAGCTAGAGGACAAGAAAAAAAATGAATTAGCACATTTACAATTGAAATCATTAAAAGCACAAATGAATCCTCATTTTATGTTTAATGCATTAAACTCTATTCAAAGTTTAATTTTAAAAGAAGATAAGCATGAAGCATATACTTATTTAACGAAATTCGCTTCTTTGATAAGAGAAAATTTACAGATGAGTGAAAAGAGTTTTGTGTATTTTGAAGAAGAATTATCGTTATTAAAAAAAT
>JBELFC010000181.1:0-6025 GCA_042093175.1 Tenacibaculum sp.
CGCTAGACTTAGGATCTAGTGCCGCGAGGTGTGAGAGTTCGAGTCTCTCCGCCCGTACAAAAAGCGTAACATTTAAGTTGCGCTTTTTTTTATACTTTAAAAGTTAAGACAGGTTTTAATACGTTCTTAGATAGGTTTAAAGAAACGCTTCCGTTAAAAAACCTAGACAACCCACTTCTCCCATGGGTAGCTAAAGAAATTAAGTCTACGTCTTTTTCATCTGAAAAATTTAAAATTCCTTCTTCTACAGAGTTATCATTGTATATATGAATTGAGTAATTATCAAGGTTGTATTTTTCTATGAAAGTTTCAACTTTTTTCTTCGAACTAGAGGTGTTTTCGAATTTTTGAGGAGTGTTTATTTTAAGTAAGTGTATTTTAGCTTTAAAATTTGTTGAAAAATCTAAGAACCCTTCAAAAGCTCTTGCTTCATCTTTTTCAAATGTAGAAGCAAATACTAATTTTTTAAACTTAAAAGTGTCACTTTCTTTTTTGGTTATTAATACCGGTATGTCAAGACTTCTCACAGTTTTTTCAGTGTTAGAACCAATCAAAATTTCTTCTAGGGCAGTGTGGCCTTTTGAGCCCATGATTACTAAGTCAGCATCTATTTTTTTTGAATAATCTCTAATTCCTTCATAAGGATTTTGAAATCGTATAGCGTGGTGAACATCTGATATTTTACGAAAAAAAGTACTTTTGAGACTAAGTAGTTTATCTCTTACTTTTCTAATGTAAAGCATACTTTCAGGGATACTGAAATTATTTCCAGAACCCATGTCAACTATCCCTGAAGGTAGTTCAACCATGTGAAGTAAATGAACCTCACTATTTGACTTTTTTGCTATTTTAGAAGCAAGAACACATGCGTATTCTGAATGTTTTGAGAAATCAATAGGTATTAATATTTTTTTCATAATTTTCTTGGGGATTTAAGAGAAACAAATACTCATTAAATATACCAATTTTTTTAGATAAAAGCTACTTGTGTATTAACTAATAAGTTAGTATATTTGCAGGGAATTTAAAAGAGTTAAGTGATGTAGGGGACGTTTGTCCCCTCTTTTTATACCTAGAATGAATCAGGAGAGAGTAAAAGAATTATTACAGGAAGCATTAAGTGAGAACGAATCTCTATTTTTAATAGAGCTACAATTTCTTGCAAATAGTAAGATAAAAGTAATAGTTGATGGAGATGGAGGAGTGCCGTTGAGTGAGTGTGTTCGTATTAGTAGAAATATTGAACATAACTTAGATAGAGAGGAAGAAGATTTCTCTTTAGAGGTAACAACACCAGATATAGCACATCCTTTATTAGTTAAGCGTCAGTACAAAAAAAATATTAATAGAATATTAAAAGTGAAAACTGAAGCTGAAGAGATTGAAGGTACTTTAACAGATGTAACTGACAAAAAAATAACATTACATTGGAAGGTGAGAGAACCAAAACCTGTAGGAAAAGGTAAGCATACTGTAGAGAAAACAAAAACTTTACTTTATGAAGATATTAAAAGTGCAAAAGTGAAGATTATATTTTAATTAAGATAATGAGATGGAAAATATTGCGTTAATTGAGTCGTTTTCAGAATTTAAAGATAACAAAAGTATTGACAGGGTAACACTGATGTCTATTTTAGAAGAGGTTTTTAGAGCTGCTTTAAAACGTAGATTTGGATCTGATGAAAACTTTGACATTATTATAAATCCTGATAAAGGAGATTTAGAAATTTGGAGAAACAGAGTTGTTGTTGCAGATGATATGTCAGAAGACGATAATGAAGAGATTGAATTAACTGAAGCAAGAAAAATAGAACCTGATTTTGAGATAGGAGAAGATGTATCTGAGGAAGTTAAATTAATTGACTTAGGAAGAAGAGCAATTTTAGCTCTACGTCAAAATCTAATTTCTAAAATTCATGAGCATGATAGTACTAATATCTTTAAGCAATTTAAAGAGTTAGAAGGAGATATTTATAGTGCAGAAGTACACCATATTCGTCATAATGCGGTGATTTTACTTGATGATGAAGGAAATGAAATAGTATTACCTAAAAGTGAACAGATACGTTCTGATTTCTTTAGAAAAGGAGATACAGTTAGAGGAGTAATTAAAACGGTTGAGTTAAGAGGTAATAAACCTGTAATCATATTGTCAAGAACTGCACCTCAATTCTTAGTCAAATTATTTGAACAAGAAATTCCTGAGGTTTTTGATGGTTTAATTACTATTGAAAGAGTTGCCAGGATACCAGGTGATAAAGCTAAAATTGCTGTAGATTCTTATGATGATCGTATAGATCCTGTAGGAGCTTGTGTTGGTGTTAAAGGATCTCGTATTCATGGAATTGTACGTGAGTTAGGAAATGAAAATATTGACGTTATTAATTATACTAAAAACGAACAATTATTTATTTCAAGAGCTTTAAGCCCTGCCAAAGTTCTTTCTGTAACTATAGAGGCTTATGAGGAAGAAAAAGGAGGTAAGAAAGGACGAGTAAACGTATTGTTAAAACCAGAAGAGGTATCTAAAGCAATTGGACGTTCTGGTGTAAATATTCGTTTAGCAAGTGAATTAACTGGTTACGAAATAGATGTTCAAAGAGAAGGTATTGAAGAAGAAGATGTTGAGTTAACAGAGTTTTCTGATGAAATTGAAGCTTGGGTAATAGCTGAATTCAAGAAAATTGGATTAGACACAGCTAAGAGTGTTCTTGAGAAAGATGTTTCAATGTTAGTTCAAAGAACAGATTTAGAAGAAGAAACAATATTAGATGTTCAACGAGTTTTAAGAGAAGAATTCGAAGAGTAAAATATATAAGGATGTTAGTTACCTTACTTTTAAGTAAAAAACTAGCAAATTTAAGAAAGAGAGCGTAACTATTGCAATATTATAAAGTGTGTTCTTTAATAAAAAGTATAAAATAATTTATGGCTGAAGGCAACAAATTAAGACTAAACAAGGTTTTAAGGGAATTAAACATTTCTTTAGATAGAGCTGTAGAACACTTAGCTAAAAAAGGTTATGAGGTTGAGGGGCGTCCTACAACAAAGATTTCTGATGTAGAGTATCAAATATTACTTGATGGTTTTCAAACAGATAAATCTAAAAAGGTTGCTTCTAAAGAGGTAAGCGAAGAAAAGAGAAAAGAAAAGGAAGCGATTCGTCAACAAGTAGAAGTAGAGCAAGAGAAGAAGCGTATAGAAGACGAAGCTAAAAAACAAGAAGTTTTAAAAGCCAAAGCAGCAAAATTAGAACTTAAAACTGTTGGTAAAATAAATATAGAAACTGGTAAAAGTTTAGAGCCTAAAGTTCAAAAGGAAGAAGCTAAACCAGTTGCTGAACCAATAGAAAAGAAAGTTGAAGAAACTATCGAAACTTCTAAAAAAGAGGAAATTCAACCAAAAGAAATTAAAGTTGAAGAGCCAAAGAAAGAGGTGAAAACTATCGAAGATAAAAAAGTTGAAAAACCTGCAAAGGTTGCTCAACCTACAAAGAAAGTAGAAGAGCCTAAAGCTGCTCCTACTGCAGTTTCTAAAAAAGGAATTGATAAAGCTGTAGAGCAAATAAAAACGGATAGAGCAAGAAAAACAGATAAACCAAAATCAACTGAGCAACAAGTTGAGGTTAATTCTGAAAATGCTGAAAAAATTAAAACTCAGTATAAAAAACTTGATGGTCCTAAAATTACTGGTCAAAAAATTGACTTAAAACAATTTGAAAGACCTAAGAAGAAAAAACCAGATCCTAAAGCTAAAGACGGAGATAAGAAAAAGCGTAAGAGAATAAGTAAACCTAACGCTGGAGGAACCGGAACTGGAAATAACAATAATAGAACACAAGGACAAGGGAATAACCGTGGAGGAGGTCCTAACAGACCAGGAACACCTAATAGAACTGGAGGTCCTAACAGAGGTGGTTCAAGACCAGGAGGTCCTAATAGAGGAGGCCAAAGAGGAAGACGCCCTGTTGTTCAAAAAGAAGAACTTACTGAAGCTCAAATCCAAAAGCAAGTTAGAGAAACTCTTGAAAAACTTCAAGGTAAATCTAAAAAAGGAAAAGGAGCAAAATATCGTAGAGATAAAAGAGATGCTCACCGTCAACAAAGTGAAGCAGAATTAGAAGCTGCACAAGCTGATAGTAAAATACTAAAAGTAACAGAGTTCGTTACTGTTAGTGAGGTAGCTACAATGATGGATGTTCCTGTAACAAACATTATTTCATCTTGTATGATGCTTGGAATGATGGTAACAATGAATCAGCGTTTAGATGCTGAAACATTATCTATAGTAGCAGAAGAGTTTAATTACACAGTTGAATTTGTTGGAGCTGAAGTAGAAGAGTCTATTGAAGAAATTGAAGATAAACCAGAAGATTTAATTACGCGTGCACCAATTATTACGGTTATGGGTCACGTTGATCATGGTAAAACTTCATTATTAGATTATATACGTAAAGCAAATGTTATTGAGGGAGAATCAGGAGGAATTACACAACATATTGGTGCATATTCTGTAAATGTAGGAGATCAAAAAATAGCATTTTTAGATACACCTGGTCACGAGGCCTTTACAGCAATGCGTGCTCGTGGTGCTCAGGTTACCGATTTAGTTATTATTGTAGTAGCTGCCGATGATGATGTAATGCCACAAACTAAAGAGGCAATTTCTCATGCACAAGCCGCTGGTGTTCCAATTATTTTTGCAATAAATAAAATAGATAAACAAAACGCCAACCCTGATAATATTAAAACACAATTATCTGCTATGAATTTATTAGTAGAAGATTGGGGTGGTAATATTCAATCACAAGAAATTTCTGCAAAAACTGGTCAAGGTGTTGATGAGTTATTAGAAAAAGTATTGTTAGAAGCAGAAGTATTAGAATTAAAAGCTAATCCTGATAAAAATGCAAATGGTGCTGTAGTTGAGGCTTTATTAGATAAGGGTAGAGGTTATGTATCTACTATTCTAGTACAAGCTGGAACACTGAAAATAGGAGATTATTTATTAGCTGGTAAGCATAGTGGTAAAGTAAGAGCTATGTTTGATGATAAAGGGAACAAAGTTAAAGTTGCTGGACCATCTACACCAATATCAATATTAGGTCTTGATGGCGCGCCACAAGCAGGTGATAAATTTAATGTATTTGATGATGAGCGTGAAGCAAAACAAATTGCTGCTAAAAGATCTCAATTACAACGTGAACAGTCTGTAAGAACTCAAAAAACATTAACGTTAGCTGAGATAGGACGTCGTATTGCATTAGGTGACTTTAAAGAATTAAATATAATCTTAAAAGGAGATGTTGATGGTTCTGTAGAAGCATTAACAGATTCATTCCAGAAATTATCAACTGAAGAAATTCAAGTTAATATTTTACATAAAGGAGTAGGTGCAATTACTGAATCTGATGTGTTATTAGCAACTGCTTCTGATGCAATTATTGTAGGATTTAATGTACGTCCTCAAGGTAATGCACGTTTAGTTGCAGATAGAGAAGAAGTAGATATCAGAACTTATTCTATTATCTATGATGCTATCAATGACTTGAAAGACGCAATGGAAGGAATGTTATCTCCTGAAATGAAAGAAGAAGTTCTAGGTAATGTTGAAATTAGAGAGGTTTATAAAATTTCTAAAGTTGGAAATATTGCTGGATGTATGGTAATGAATGGTAAAATAACCAGAGATGCTAAAATACGTATCATTAGAGAAGGAATTGTTGTTCATGATGGTGTATTAACTTCATTAAAACGTTTTAAAGATGATGTAAAAGAAGTTAAGAAAGGGTATGACTGTGGTCTTCAAATTAAAGGATATAACGATATCAAAGAAGGAGATACTATTGAAGCATATACTGAAATAGCAGTTAAAAAGAAACTTAAATAATTTAAGTTAACATAAATAAAAAACTGTCTGAAAATTATTTTAAGACAGTTTTTTTTATAATTGTTGTCATGTAATAAAATAAAACCCCCAAAACTTTAAGTTTTGGGGGTTTTATTTATAATAAATTTATATATGT
>JBELFC010000182.1:0-5968 GCA_042093175.1 Tenacibaculum sp.
TCTTTAAAATCTTGAGTATTTGAAACACTAGCGGCTTTAGTTTTAGTTTTAGCTGATAATAATACTCCTATTTGAGGTCCTGCTTCAATACTAAAGTTGTCAATTACATAATATTTAACCATAACAGGAAGGTATAAGTAATCTACTTTTGTCGTAAAATCAAAATTTACTCCTCCTTGCTCTCTTTCATACTTCATACCTTGTGCAGAGTATAATAATTCTGGTTGAATAGAGAATTTATCAGTTATTTTGAACTCAACAACTCCACCAACATGAAAAGAAGTTCTTACACTTGAGTTATCTGGAATATCACCTGTTAAGTTAGCAAAGTTCATTCCTGCCTTTACACCAAAATCAATGTCTTGTGCTTTAGCTGTAAAACCTAAAGCAACCATAGCAATTACTAATAATTTTTTCATAATTTAAAATTCTTTTTTTTAAAATTTTTAAGATTGATAATTTACTTTTGAATATAAAACAAAATAAAAAAGGGAACTATTAAAAAATAGTTCCCTTTTTTGTACTTGTTCTGTTTATACTACTATAAAGAAAAAGAGTAAGTTCCTCCAATTCCGAATGTAGCAGCAGTAGAAGTTACATCAATAGATAATGGTCCAATTCCAACAGTTTGGCTTACGCTAGCTGCAGAATAATCAAGGTGTAACGTAATTTTGTCAGTTACTTTGTAACCTACAAGAGCACGGTAGTAAAAACCTCCATCATTAGCATCAGGTCTGATCCCAATACCATAACCTAAATCAGCACCAATAGTAACCTTTTCAGCTACAGCGTAACGTGCAGCAGCAGATAATGGTAAAAAAGCGAAATCAGCTCCTTCTCCATTAAAGTGGATGTAAGATACAGATGGTCCTACTTGAAACTTATCAGAAACATTAAATAAATAGTTTGCTTCAATAGCTCCTGTAACATCAAATGCATCACTTGCATCTCCTACTGGTAAACCAATAGTACCACCAACGTTAAGTTGTCCTTCTTGTGCATTAACAGCTAATCCAAAAGCCATCATTGCTACTAATAATAATTTTTTCATAATTTTTTAATTATATGTTTGAAAGGACAAATGTAGTCCTATACTTTAAATAATACCTACTTTTTTTTGTGTTTTTTTGTTAAAAATTAAGATTAAAATCCTTTTTATTTTAACCATTATTTAACATACTAATAGGTAGGGCTATTAGCTCTACACTCAATATATACTAATAGTATATTTTACAAAGCAAACATTACACCCAATCCAAAATTAGACATAGTTGCTCCATCATTTGAAACCCCGGAATACGTTGCTTGAACCATTAATTTTTCTGAAACATTATATCCTACCATCGGTCTGTAATAAAATCCTCCTTGATTACCGGTATTAATACCTACAGCATATCCTAAATCACCTCCAAAAGTAAACTTATCAGAAAGACTAAATCTTGCTGCTGCAGATACTGGCAAAAATTGAAAATCTCCAATACCAACATTCCCTATTGTTTTTCCAAAATAATTTACAAATGATACTGAAGGACCTATTTTAAATTGATCTGAAACATTAAAAAGGTAATTTGCTTCTGCACTAAGAGTAAAAGAGGTAGCATTACTTGCATCTCCAGTTGGAATTCCTACGTTAGCTCCAATATTAAACTGTCCATCTTGTGCATTAACTGCTAAACCAAATGCCATCATAGCAACTACTAATAATTTTTTCATAATTTAAGTTTTTATGTTTTAAGTTATTTCGTTCTTTCTAATCAAAAGAGATGCCAAAATAAAAATTACTCAAACTTTTAAGACATTATTTAAAATATAAGCACAAAAAAAGGAGAATGTAACCATTCTCCTTTTTAAATTTATTATATGTATTAATTTAGAATCTGTATCCTAAACCAATTTGAAAATAATCTATTTTAGTAGATACTGCAGCATTTTCTACTCTGTTAGTTAATCCAAAAGAATATCTAGCAGTAGCAAAAAGATTATCAGTAAAATCATAACCAGCTCCAGCAGCTAAACCTAAACCGAAAGTATTAGTATTATCAGCAGCTTCATCAACTAATAAATCTAACATTGGTCCTGCTAAAATTGAAAAGTCTTCAGCTACATAATATTTAGCTAAAATTGGCATAGTAATAACATTAATAGAATTATCATTTTTAAATGACGCAGTGTATGCTAATTCTGGTTGGATGTTAAATTTTTCAGAAACTTTAATGTCTGCAAAAAAACCTACATAAAAACCAGATGCTCCTTCAGAAGCAGAAATTCCATTTGCAGATGCTTTTACTATCATATTACTAAAACCTCCAGTAATACCAAAAGATGTTTCTTGTGCGTTAACAGCTAAACCAAATGCCATCATAGCAACTAATAATAATTTTTTCATAATTCTAAATCTTTATAATTTTTAAAGTTGGCAAAAGTAACATTTATTTTAAAATTTTAACATGATTTTAATAAAAATTCAAATTACCAATTCATACAGAATAGCATATCACTAGTAATCAAAAAGTTATAAACTAAAAAAAAACAGTTAAAAGGGTATCCTTTTAACTGTTTTTATAAAGAATTACAAATTCTGTTCGTGTAAAAAATTATCTATAATTGATTAGAATATTTTACTTTTCTTTTTTAGTTACTAATTTTCTTGCATTTTTTACTTTTTGCTTAGTTAATGCAATATCAATTACCTCACTCATTTCAGTTACGAAATGAAACTTCAATCCTTTTAAATAACTTTGCTTAATTTCTTCAATATCCTTTTTATTTTCTTTACATAAAATTATTTCTTTAATATTTGCTCTTTTAGCTGCTAGTATTTTTTCTTTAATTCCTCCAACTGGTAACACTTTTCCTCTTAATGTTATTTCTCCAGTCATAGCTAATTTGTTTTTAACTTTACGTTGAGTAAATACAGATACTAAAGATGTTAACATCGTAATACCAGCACTTGGTCCATCTTTAGGAGTTGCTCCTTCAGGCACATGAATATGTACATCATAATTATCTATAACTTCGGGCTCAATTCCAAACTCTTCAACATTTGCCTTGATATATTTCATGGCAATAGTAGAAGATTCTTTCATCACAGTTCCTAAATTACCTGTGATTGATAGATTTCCTTTTCCTTTAGAAAGTATAGATTCAATAAATAAGATATCACCTCCTACACTTGTCCAAGCTAAACCTGTAACAACCCCAGCTGTATCATTATTCTCATACTTATCTCTTTCTAAACGTGCAGCTCCTAAAATCGTTTCTATATCTTCAGTTGTTAAAGCAATATTATACGCTTCTTCCATGGCTATAGATTTCGCGGCATAACGAACAACTTTTGCTACTTGCTTTTCTAATCCACGAACTCCAGATTCTCTAGTATATCCTTCTACAATTTTTTCAATTTGAGCTTTTCCTAATTTTAAATGCTCATTATTTAATCCATGCTCTTTTAATTGTTTAGGTAATAAATATTTTTTAGCGATTTCTATTTTTTCTTCAATAGTATACCCTGTTACATTTATAATTTCCATACGGTCACGTAATGCCCATGGAATTTGCCCTAAATTATTTGCTGTAGCAATAAATAACACTTTAGAAAGATCATAACCTACTTCTAAATAATTATCATAAAACTCAGTATTCTGCTCAGGATCTAATACTTCTAACATTGCTGAAGAAGGGTCACCTTGATGACTTTGGCTTAATTTATCAATTTCATCTAATACAAATACAGGATTAGAAGTTCCTGATTTTTTAATATTTTGTATTAAACGTCCAGGCATAGCTCCAATATACGTTTTTCTATGTCCTCTAATTTCTGCTTCATCACGTAATCCTCCTAAAGACATACGTACATATTTACGTCCTAAGGCTTCAGCTACAGATTTACCTAATGATGTTTTACCTACCCCTGGAGGTCCGTATAAACAAATAATTGGAGATTTCATATCTCCACGTAACTTTAAAACAGCTAAATGTTCAATAATACGTTCTTTAACTTTTTCTAGTCCAAAATGATCTCTATCTAATATTTTTTGAGCCTTTTTTAAATCAAATTTATCTTTAGAATATTCTCCCCAAGGTAATTCTAACATTAACTCTAAATAGTTACGTTGTACACCATACTCAGCCATTTGAGGATTCATTCTCTTCAAACGATTTAATTCCTTTTCAAAAGTTTCAGCTACTTCTTTTCCCCATTTTTTAGATTTAGATTTAATTCTCATTTCATCTAACTCTTGATCATTTGAAACACCACCTAGCTCGTCTTGAATCGTTTTTAATTGCTGGTGTAAATAATACTCTCGTTGTTGTTTATCTAAATCAGATCTTGTTTTAGATTGAATATCATTACGTAATTGTAATCGTTGAAGCTCTTTATTTAAGTTTTTTAATGTTAAAAGAGCACGCTCCTTTAAATTATCTTTTTCAAGTAATACTTGTTTTTGAGCTATACTCAATTCCATATTTGATGAAATAAAGTTTACTAAAAACGAATTTGATTGAATATTTTTAATTGCAAAAGAGGCTTCAGACGGTAACATCGGGTTTTCTTTTATAACCTCAAGAGCTAATTCTTTTATAGAATCAATAATAGCGTTAAACTCTTTTTTATCATCTATTTCTCTTTCATCAATTGCTTCTTTAACATTCGCTTTTAAATAAGGCTCTTGCTGTGTTACTTCAGTTATTTCAAAACGCTTTTTACCTTGAATAATAACTGTTGTATTACCATCAGGCATTTTTAATACTCGCAATATTTGAGCTACTACTCCTGTTTTGTGAATATCATCAATTGTAGGGTCTTCAACTTCGCCATTTTTTTGAGCTACTACTCCTACAACTTTATCTCCTTTATTAGCATCCTTGATTAATTGAATAGATTTATCTCTACCAGCCGTAATTGGAATTACAACACCTGGAAACAACACTGTATTTCTTAAAGGAAGTATAGGTAGTTCACTAGGAACATCTTCATTATTCATATTTTCCTCATCCTCTGGTGTTAATAAAGGAATTAACTCAGAGTTTTCGTTAAACACGTCTTGAAGCGACAAATTGTCTAAATGTATAATTTTTGATTTACTCATAATTTTTTATCTGTCATGTTGGCATTTTGTTTATTTACAAAACAATAATAAAACGCCTTTTTAAAAATATAAAACTCTTAAAAACAAGCAATTAACCAAATTAACTTTTCTTAAGACACCTTTATAGGTCAATTCTTATGCCAAGAACAACCCTGTAAAATTTAATTATTTTGTAACTATTTTTGTAATATCACGTCAAATAGTAACACAAACAACTTAACTATGAAAGCTACTTATTTTTTTATTATTACAATTATTGTTTTTACAACTTTTGGTTGCACCTCAAAAAAAAACTCCTCAGATTTCATTAAAAAAGTTACTGGACGTTACTATTTTAATGCTGATGAAGTTATTGAAGTTCATTTTACTAACGCTAAGTTACTTTTAAATTGGAGGAATCAAAATTTAAACCCTTTAAAATTAAATGATTCTACTTTTTATGTTAGAGAAATGAATGAAAAGTTAATTTTTAATCCTTTAAAAAACAATATTGAATTAGCTGTTAAAAGAGAGCATAAAGGAAAAAAATATGTTTTTAATAAATTGAAAGAAGGAGAAAAAACACCAAGCGAATACTTAGCTCAAAACAACTATGAAATGGCCTTAAAAGGGTACATAAACATCAAAAAAAATGACAGTTTAAATCCTGTTATAAAAGAAAGAAATTTAAATAGACTTGGATATAGATACATAAGAAACGATGACTTTGACAAAGCTATCAATGTTTTTAAAATAAACACCATTTTATACCCAAAGAGTTCAAATACTTTTGATAGTTTAGGTGATGCATACTTTAGAATAAAAGATACTTTAAATGCTATAGATAATTATAAAAAAGCATTAGCTATAAACCCTGAAAACAGAAGTTCAAAAAGAAA
>JBELFC010000183.1:0-5613 GCA_042093175.1 Tenacibaculum sp.
TCGTTGCCTTTCTTTTAAACCGTTCTTTAGTAATATAAAGAACGGTTTTTTTTTGATCCAAACTTTTTTATTAAAACATAAGTAAACATCAATTCAAAGCCCTTTTGACCTTATAGGCAATCAATGAATAGCATTAGAGATTTGCTTATGTATTTGTTTTAAACTTTTATTAAATTTTCAATTATTATATTGATTTAGCTTAATTTTGCAAAAAAAAGGAAGTAATGAACAAAGCAATTTATATTGCAGCAAGTGAAGCAAACTCTGGTAAGTCAATGCTTAGTCTTGGTCTAATGCAATTATTTCTCAGGAATAAACCAAAGGTAGGGTACTTTAGACCCATTATCGATAACCCTATAGCAGGAGCTAAGGATAATCATATAAATACAATTCTTAATTATTTCAAATTAAAAACCAAATACGAAGATTCGTATGCATTTACTCGTTCAGATCTAATAAAAAAATTGAATGATGATGAAGAGGATGAAGTTATTAATATAATAATAGAGAAATATAAAAAATTAGAAGAAGAAAATGATTTCGTTATAGTTGAGGGTACTGATTTTTCCGATCATGCGGCTGTAATTGAAATGGATTTAAATGTTTTAATAGCCAAAAATTTAGGAGCTCCAGTTATTATAGTTTCAGGCGGTGTTAATAAAACATTAGAAGAATTTATTCAAAGTTTGCGCTTAACTTATGATTTATTTAATACTAAAGAAGTTCAAGTTATAGCTGTTGTAGCAAACAAAGTTCAAGAAGAGAATATTCCTGTTATTTTAGATCAAGTAGGAAAAAATTTGTCTAATTCTGTATCTATTAATGCTATTCCAATTAACAAGAAGTTAAATAATCCAACAATTAAAGAATTTCTGAATGAAATTAATGGAAAGGTTTTATTTGGTAAAGAATTATTGAATAATGCAACTGGTGATATGAAGGTTGGGGCTATGCAATTATCACATTTTTTACATCATTTAACGGAGGATAGTGTAGTTGTTACTCCAGCGGATAGATCAGATATTTTATTAGGTACATTACAAGCAAATATTTCATCTAATTACCCATCAATATCTGGTATTATTTTGACAGGGGGTATGGAACTTAATCCATCAATAATTAAATTAATTGAAGGATTGGAAAAAGTAGTACCTATTCTTTGGGTAGAAGAAGGAACATTCGCTGTTACTTCAAAATTAAGTAATGTAAGATCTCATATATATGCCGAAAATGTTGATAAGATTAAAATGTCAATTAATATTTTTGAAAAGCATGTTGATGTGTCTTCTTTGAAAGAGAAATTATCAAATTATAGAGGAACAGAAATCTTGACTCCTAGAATGTTTCAATATAATTTATTGAAAAGAGCCAAAGAACAAAGAAAACATATAGTTCTACCAGAAGGAAGTGATGATAGAATTTTAATGGCAGTTTCACAACTACAAAAGAATAATGTTGTTGATTTGACTGTTTTAGGTAAAAAAGTGAATGTTGAAGCTTCTATAAAAAGATTAAATATTCCTTTTGACTTTGATAAAACGCCTATTATTAATCCAATTGAATCAAAATATTTTGAGGAATTTTCTAATTCTTTATATGAGTTAAGAAAACACAAAGGATTAAGTCCAGCAATGGCAGAAGATTTAATGGCCGATGTTTCATATTTTGGAACTATGATGGTTTTTAAAGGTTTAGCTGATGGTATGGTTTCTGGTGCAGCTCATACTACACAACATACTATTAAACCAGCATTACAATTTGTGAAAACTAAGCCAGGTTTTTCTGTTGTATCATCAATATTTTTTATGTGTTTGGAAGATAGAGTTTCTGTTTTTGGAGATTGCGCTATTAATCCAAACCCTACGGCAGAACAGCTAGCTGAAATAGCAATTTCATCTGCTGATTCAAGTATTGCTTTCGGTATAGATCCAAAAATTGCAATGCTTTCTTATTCTTCTGGATCGTCAGGTAAGGGGGAAGATGTTGATATTGTAAGAAGAGCTACTGAAATAATTAAAGAAAAAAGGAGTGATTTAAAAGTTGAAGGACCTATTCAATATGATGCAGCTGTAGATCCAAGTATTGGAAAAAAGAAATTGCCAAACTCTAAAGTAGCAGGGCAAGCAAACGTGTTAATTTTCCCTGATTTAAATACTGGAAATAATACCTATAAAGCAGTACAACGTGAAACTGGGGCCTTAGCAATTGGTCCTATGCTACAAGGTTTAAATAAACCCGTAAATGATTTAAGTAGAGGCTGTACCGTTGATGATATTTTTAATACTGTAATATTAACAGCAATACAAGCACAAGAAAAATAAACCATTTAATTATAAAGATAATTTATGAAGATATTAGTCATTAATTCAGGGAGTTCATCTATTAAATATCAATTGTTTAGTATGCCTGAACAAAATGTGATTTGTCATGGTTTGATTGAAAGAATTGGTTTAAGTGATAGTGTAATTCATTATGTATCAAAAACTGAAAAGATAGAAGAGATAACAACCCTTAATAATCATAAAGAAGGGTTAGAAAGAGTAGTGAATCTTCTTTTAGATGACAAGATAGGGGTAATTAAATCTACTGAAGAAATAAAAGCGGTAGGACACAGGGTTGTTCATGGAGGAAGTACTTTTACGAATACTGTAGAAGTAACTAAAGAAGTTAAAGATAAAATCAAAGAACTTTTTTCTTTAGCACCATTACACAATCCTGCAAATTTAGAAGGAATAAATGTAGCCGAGGCTATTTTTAGTGCTGCAAAGCAGATTGCTGTTTTTGATACAGCATTTCATCAAACAATACCGGTTATAGCTCATAAATATGCTATTCCAAATAAATTTTTAGTAGAAAATAATATCCGTTTATATGGTTTCCACGGTACGAGTCATAAATATGTTTCTGAACTAGCTATTGAATATTTAAAGAAAGAAAAATCTAAAATTATTACTATTCATTTAGGAAATGGTTGCAGTATGACAGCTATAAAAAATGGAATAAGTATTGATCATAGTTTAGGGTTTGGACCTGTAACAGGATTAATTATGGGAAGTCGTTCTGGTGATATTGATCATAGCTTAATTTTTTATCTAATAAATGAATTAGGATATAAAACAGACGATGTCTATACTATGTTGCAGAAAGAAAGCGGGATGTTAGGGTTAACTGGTTATAGCGATTTACGTGATATTGAAAAAGAAGCTTCTCTAGGTAATGTAGCTTGTAAATTAGCTTTAGACATGAATGCTTATAGAATTAAAAAGTATATCGGTTCTTATGTAGCAGCTATGAATGGTTTAGATGCTATAGTTTTTACAGCTGGAATTGGAGAGAATTCAACTATGATAAGAAACTTAGTATGTACCGAAATGGAAACTTTTGGTATTGAATTAGATAAAAATAAAAATGATGTTAGAGCTAAAGAGTTAACAGATGTTAGTTTAGATTCATCAAGAGTAAAAATATTGGTTATACCTACAAATGAAGAATTAGAAATAGCAAAACAATCATTCAATTTATTATAAAAAAAACTCCTTAATTTTTTAAGGAGTTTTTTTTAGTTATTTGAAGTTAGTAAATCACCTTGACCTTTATATGGTAAGAGATTCTTTTTAAGAAGAAATTTATTAACAGATTTAGCAGCTTCTCTTCCTTCAGAAATAGCCCAAACAATTAATGACTGACCTCTTCTCATATCACCAGCTGTAAATATTTTAGGAATATTTGTTTGATATTCTTTTGCAGAATAATTACCTCTTTGATTGGTTTTAAGTTCTAATTGTTCAGCTAATGTTTTTTCAGGACCCGTGAAACCAAGTGATAAAAGAACTAAGTCACAAGGCCATACTTTTTCTGAATTAGGTTGTTCAACTAGTATAGGTTTGTTGTTAGAGTTAACTTCCCATTTTACATTAACTGTTTTTATGCCAGTTAAATTTCCGGAATCATCTGTCAAAAATTCTTTAGTGTTAATTAACCAATTTCTATCGCAGCCTTCGTCATGAGAGGTTGTAGTTTTTAATTGTAAAGGCCAAAATGGCCATGGAGTTGAAGTGTCTCTTTTTTTAGAAGGCTTAGGCAATATTTCAAAGTTAACTACTGAACTAGCTCCTTGCCTATTTGCAGTACCAACACAATCAGATCCAGTATCTCCACCACCAATAACAATTACATTTTTATTCTTTGCATTTATAGATATTTTCTGTTTTTGGTCATATAAGGATTTTGTTTGTTCTTTTAAATAATCCATAGCTTGATGAACTCCATTTATTGTAGAATTATTTATGGGTAAGTTTCGAGGGATAGTAGCTCCTCCACATAAAACAATTGCATCAAATTTTTGTAACTTTTCAATACTATAATTTACACCAACATTCACATTAGTTTTAAAAATAACACCTTCTTCTTCAAGTATATTTATTCTTCTATCAATAATGTTTTTTTCTAATTTAAAGTTTGGGATACCATAACGCAATAAACCACCAAGCTTATCGTCTCTTTCAAAAACAGTAACTAAATGCCCGCTTCTATTTAATTGTTGAGCAGCAGCTAATCCAGCTGGACCTGAGCCTACTATGGCAATAGTTTTTCTAGTTCTTTTGGTAGGAGGTTTAGGTTTAATCCAACCTTCTTTAAAGCCTTTTTCAACTAAATATTTTTCTATATTTTCTATAGAAACAGGAGCGTCAATAATACCTAAAACACAAGCTTTTTCGCAAGGTGCAGGGCATAGTCTTCCGGTAAATTCCGGGAAATTATTAGTACTATGAAGTATGTTAAGAGCTTTTTTCCATTCGCCTCTATGTATATAATGATTAAAATCAGGGATTAAATTACCTAAAGGACATCCGCTATGACAAAATGGAACTCCACAGTTCATACATCTAGAAGCTTGGCTTTTTAAAGTGTCTTGATTTAAGCTAATCGTAAATTCATTGTAGTTTTTTAAACGTTTGTTTACTGGCTGTTGTTTTTCGTTAATTCTTTTGTATAGTTTAAAACCTCCTATTTCTCCCATGTTTATGCAGTTGTTAATTGTTTGTCTTCTTTGTATGTTTTCTGTATTGCTTTTTTGTACTCTTTAGGAAATACTTTAATGAAGTTCATCGATTCTTTTTTCCAGTTCAGTAAAATTTCATTAGCAATATTACTTTTTGTATATGTGTAATGATTATTTATTAACTGGTATATTTCATTTAAATCGGAAAGTGTAGGTTTTTCCAAATCAACCATTTCCATATTACATAATGAATTCTTGTAGTAGTTGTTGTTATTGTATAAGTATGCAATACCTCCACTCATACCTGCGGCAAAATTTTTACCAGTATTACCAAGAACAATTACTTTTCCTCCAGTCATATATTCACATCCGTGATCACCGACTCCTTCAACAACTGCAATTGCACCAGAATTTCTAACAGCAAATCTTTCCCCAGCAATTCCATTTATATATACTTCTCCAGCAATTGCTCCGTATAAACTAACATTTCCTGTAATAATATTTTCTTCAGCTTTAAAGCTTGCAGTTTCAGGTTTTTTTATAATTAATTTACCTCCAGAAAGCCCTTTACCTAAATAATCATTGGTTTCTCCTTCAACACTTAAAGTTAG
>JBELFC010000184.1:0-5603 GCA_042093175.1 Tenacibaculum sp.
GTGAAAATTACCAAGTTTTCAGAGTTAAAAGGACAGTTAACGGCTAAACGACCAGGAGAAAAGGTTGTAGTTACAGTTATAAGAGATGGCGAAAAGGTAGAAAAAGTTGTTACTTTAAGTAAGAAAGATTTTGTAGAAGTAAGAAGTTTAGGGTTAGTTCTGAAAGATATTTCTGAAAACGAAATTAAAAAAAATAAGATTAGTTCAGGAGCTAAAGTAATTTCAAATGTGAACAGGGTTCTTAATCGATTAGGAATAAAAGAAGGTTTTATTATTACCAAAATAAACAATCAAGAAGTATTAAATTCAGTTGATGCAAGACAGAAATTATTAAACTTAGGAAATAACAATTCATTTGTAATTGAAGTAATTAATTTAAAAGGAGAAACAGTGAGGTACGGTTTTTAAATTATTCAGGATAAATAAAGAACTTAATAAAACGCTTTTAATAATTTGTTAAAAGCGTTTTTTCTTTTTAAAATAATTCTAAAATTAACTGAAAACAATTACTTTTGCACCAAATTTTTTAAATCTTAGTTAACACACAACTATGTCAACAATAACAAATTACGAAAACGAGGTAGTAAATCAAGCTCAAACAAGAAGAGCTACCGTTGAATTTATTAACATTGTTAATGATTTATGGTACGATAAATCTATTGAATTAGTATTATTTAGAAACCCATTAGTAGACAAAAGAGCTAGTGAAGTTTTAAATTTAATAGATTATGCAAAAGAGTTTGTAGCTAAACCAATCTCTATTCAAGATGCGTTAGATATTGCTAAAGCAATACAGTCAATTGAATTACCTGCTTCAAAATTAGATATCGGTAAATTAGCCTATGAATTTCATTTATCTGAAAATGAAAATATAGATAAAGTTGATTTTGTAAAAAAGCAATTAGAAGGAGCAACAGAAGCTAATGGAATTAAACCTAAAGACGTAGTTTTATATGGTTTTGGACGTATTGGTCGTTTATTAGCTCGTGAGTTAAGTAGTAAAATGGGTAAAGGTTCTCAATTACGTTTAAGAGCTGTTGTTACTCGTGGAAAAATAGATGAGTCTGTTTTAGAAAAAAGAGCTTCATTATTAAGTATCGATTCTGTACACGGAGACTTTTTAGGAACTGTTCAGGTAGATGCTGAAAATAATGCATTAATAATTAATGGTACTACTGTATATATGATATCTGCTGCTAAACCAGAAGATATTGATTATACTGAGTATGGAATTAATGATGCTTTAATTATTGATAATACCGGAGCTTTTAGAGATAAAGAGGCTTTAAATCGTCATTTAGTGCCAAAAGGTGCTAGTAAAGTTTTATTAACAGCACCAGGTAAAGGAATACCAAATATTGTACACGGAGTTAATCATATAGAAAATAACCCTGATACTGTTGATGTTTTTTCAGCTGCATCATGTACAACAAATGCAATAACACCAGTTTTAAAGGTTTTAGAAGATAATTTCGGAATTAAAAAAGGGCATTTAGAAACTATTCATGCATATACTAATGATCAAAATTTAGTAGATAATATGCATAACAAATACCGTAGAGGTAGAGCTGCTGCATTAAATATGGTAATTACTGAAACAGGAGCAGGTAAAGCAGTATCAAAAGCATTACCAGCTTTAGAAGGTAAATTAACATCAAATGCTATTCGTGTTCCTGTACCAAATGGATCATTAGCAATTTTAAATTTACAATTAAATTCTACTACTACGGCAGAAGCAGTTAATGCTATCATGAAACAATATGCTTTAGAAGGAGATTTAGTAGAACAAATACAATACTCAATGAGTAATGAATTAGTTTCTTCTGATATTGTAGGAACTACAGCACCATCAATTTTTGATAGTAAAGCTACTATTGCTGATGGAGATACGATTGTTATTTATGTGTGGTATGATAATGAATATGGATATTCTCATCAAGTAATGCGTTTAGCAAAACACATAGCAAAAGTACGTCGTTATACATATTATTAACAGACCGTTAATTTCATATTATAAAAAACCGAAACATTTTTAATGTTTCGGTTTTTTTGTTATATTTGATTTAAAGTAACCCTAATTCCCCTTAAATAATGAAAAAAGCAATACTCTTAATTGCATTTTTATTGAGCTTTTCTGCTCTAATGTATTCTCAAGAAACAAAAAAGTCTGCATGTTTAACTTCAGGAAAATGGCGTATTGAATCGCTTAAAATTGGAGAAGAGAAAGAAGATCTTTCAAATTGTAAAAACAGTTGGATGGTTTTTGAAAAAGATGGTAATTATCAATTAGTGATAAGGAAAACTGAAAAAAAAGGACAATGGAAATTATTGGAAGATAAAAAAACAATAAAATTTGAAAACGAAGGTGATGATACTAATGGTTTTCAAATACTTAAATTAAATGATAAAGAATTATTGTTTTCAACAAAAGAAAATGATGTGGTTTATACAATGACATTAAAAAAGTAAAAACTTTCCGCATATAAACAAAAAACCGAAGCTTTTGCTTCGGTTTTTTGTTTATAATGAAATCATAAGAGGGTAATAATCTCAAAAACTTTTCTGTAAATTAGCATCAAAAATATTTAGATGAAATCAATTATAACTTTTTTAATTTTATTAATAACATTTAGCATGAGTTCACAAAATTTACCATACTATGAATTAGAAGAAGCGCCTAAAGAATATACAGCAGGAACAGTAGCAAGTAGAATGGTAGATGGATTAGGTTTTCGTTACTATTGGGCAACGGAAGGATTAACAGTTAAAGATTTAAAATATAAACCTACAAAAGAAGCAAGAACAACCTTAGAAACGATTGATCATATATTAGTACTATCTGTAATGACATTAAGCGCGTTAGAGGGTAAAGAAGTAGATTTTTCTAAAGACGAAACATTATCATTTGAAGATATTCGTAAAATGACATTAGAGAACTTTAAAAAGGCGAGTGAAATTTTAAAGAACGCTAAAGATTTGTCTTCTTTTAAAATGAAAATAAAAAGAAGGAATGGTGTTGAAGAATATCCATTTTGGAATCAATTAAATGGCCCAATAGCTGATGCAATTTGGCATGTAGGTCAAGTAGTTACTTTTAGACGCTCAGCTGGAAATCCACTTCCCAAAGGTGTTAGTTTACTAACGGGAAAAGTAAGGAAATAATAAATGAAAAAAAATGGAATGTTAATCGCTTTGATTGAAGAGTATGAAAGAGCGTTAATGGACTATAAATTAATTTTGAATAGTATTTCAGAAGAAGAATTTACTATTGTTAGAGATTATGAAACTAAGGATAAGGATTGTATGTCCATTCAAACAGTAACTTTTCATGTTATTCAATCTGGTTATACATACGCTAACTATATTCAATCAATAAGTACAAAAGAATGGATAGAATATGATACCGAAATAGATAGTATTAATATTGCTATTAAAGAATTAAATGAGATGATAGTTTATACAAAAAAGTCATTTCACAATAACTGGTATAAAAAAACTAAAGAGCTAGAGAAATACTCTTTTAAAACTCGATGGAATGTTACTTATGATTTAGAACAATTACTAGAACATGCCATTGTACACATTTTAAGACATAGAAGACAGATAGAAATTTTTTTGAAAAAAAATTAAATGACCACGGAACAAAAAATACAACAGCTTAGAGAAGAGTTACGTCAGCATAATCATAATTATTATGTATTAGACAATGCTACTATTTCTGATTACGATTTTGATATTAAACTAAAAGAGTTAGAAAAACTTGAAGAAGAAAATCCAGATTTCTTTGATTCTAATTCACCAACTCAGCGAGTAGGAGGTGATATTACTAAAAATTTTGAAACGATTACTCATAAAAATAGAATGTACTCGTTAGATAACTCATACTCCAAAGAAGATTTATTAGATTGGGAAAAACGTGTTCAAAAAAACTTAGGAACTGATGTTGTTGAATATACTTGTGAGTTAAAATACGATGGGGCTTCTATAAATTTAACCTATGAGAATGGGCAATTTGTAAGAGCTGTAACTCGTGGTGATGGATTTCAAGGAGATGAAGTAACCACCAATATTAGAACGATAAAATCTATTCCTTTAGTTCCTAATGGAGATTATGTTTCAAGTTTTGAAATGCGTGGTGAAATAATTTTACCGTTGCAAGGTTTCAATAAAATGAATGAAGAGCGTATAGCTAATGGAGAAGAAGCTTACAGGAATCCTCGTAATACTGCTAGTGGAAGCTTAAAACTTCAAGATAGTTCAGAGGTTGCTAAACGTCCGTTGGATTGCTTGTTATATCAAGTAGTAACAAATGAACGTAAATATAAAACACATTTTGAAAGTTTAGAAGCTGCTAGAAAAGTTGGTTTTAAAGTTCCTGATACTATCGTTTTAGCAAAATCAATAGATGAAGTATTTGATTTTGTGAACGCATGGGATGTGAAGCGTCATGAGTTACCATATGAAACCGATGGAGTTGTTGTAAAAGTTAATAATTTACAACAACAAGAAGAATTGGGATATACGGCAAAAGCACCTCGTTGGGCAATTGCATATAAGTTTAAAGCAGAGCAAGTATCAACAGTTTTAAATGAAATAACATATCAAGTAGGAAGAACAGGGGCAATTACTCCGGTTGCAAATTTAGAGCCAGTACAATTAGCAGGAACTATAGTAAAAAGAGCATCTTTACATAATGCCGATCAAATTGAAAAACTAGATATTCGTGTTGATGATACTGTTTTTGTTGAAAAAGGTGGTGAGATTATTCCTAAAATTATAAAAGTTGATTTAACAAAACGTCCTGAACATTCTAAGCCTACTGAATATGCTACTAATTGCCCTGAATGTGGTACAGAATTGATTAGAACTGAAGGAGATGCTAAGCACTATTGTCCAAATGAATTTGGTTGTGCCCCACAAATAACCGGAAGAATTCAACATTACATTAGTAGAAAAGCAATGGATATTGATGGTTTAGGAGGAGAAACGGTAGATTTACTTCGTAAAGAAGGGTTGATAAAGAATTATGCAGATTTATACGATTTGAATGTAGAACAAGTTATTCCTTTAGAAAGAATGGCTGAGAAATCTGCTCAAAATATGATTGAAGGAATTGAAAAGTCAAAAGAAATTCCGTTTGAGAAAGTATTATTTGCACTAGGAATTCGATTTGTTGGTGAAACAGTAGCTAAAAAGTTAGCAAAGCATTTTAAGTCAATAGATAATTTAATGCAAGCCGATTTTGATACTTTAATAGGGGTTGATGAAATAGGAGATAGAATAGCACAAAGTATTCTTGATTTTTCTGTTGATGAAGGTAATAAAGAGCTAATACAACGATTAAAATTGTATGGAGTACAATTAGAAGTTTCAGCAGAAAGTTTGGAAGGACAAACTGATAAACTTGCTGGAAAAGTATTTGTAGTTTCTGGTGTTTTTCATCAAATGAGTAGAAATGAACTTAAAAAAGCAATTGAAGATAATGGAGGTAAAGTAAGTTCTTCAATTTCTAAGAAAACAACATATATTGTAGCGGGTGATAATATGGGACCAAGTAAATTAACTAAAGCTGAAAGTTTAAGTATTCCTATTATATCTGAGCA
>JBELFC010000185.1:0-5594 GCA_042093175.1 Tenacibaculum sp.
CTTTGACTTTTTCTTCATTTTCATCTAACCACTTTTGTGAACCAACTTCAACTTGTGTTATTAATTTACAATAAGTTTCTAAATGTTCACTTTTTGCTATTTTATAAAAAAAAGGAATATAAAACTCATTCCAAAAATTTCTTTTTTTATTTGAACTAAATTCACCTAAAAACTCAAAAAAGTCTCTAGTGTTTTCAACAAATAATTCTTCTTTAGTTTTATTTTTATTTTCTTCTAACTCTTTTGATGCTATTAACATTGACCACATTAACTCATGAGCTCCAAACTCATTATTAGAATTAGAGTTTACGTTTACAATTATATTTTTATTACCTCCTTTATCTTTAACTTTTACTACACCTTCATGCATTCTTTTAAACATTTCAAATATCTCTTCTGTTCTAATAGTATTAGGTTCTATTAAAAGAAAATAATAACTTGCTAATAACGTAGGTATTTTATTTCCCTTGTCGTTATTTAATTTTGCTAAATAAAAATGACTTGAACCATGAACTGGATTATCTTTTATAGCTTTTTTTAAATGAATTTCTCCTTTTTTATAATTTCCTACTTTCAAATAGTTTACAGCCAAGTTAAAATGAAGTAAATAATTATTTCCTATTTTTTTTATTCCTTCTTCGAAAACTTTAATAGACTTTTTAGTTTTTCCAAGCATATCAAGTGCTGAACCTTTATTTATATATGCAGGCAATAAGTGCTTCTTTCCTTTTTTTATTATTTTATTAGAATATTTTATAGCTTTTCTATACTCTTTTGCACTAAAAAGCGACAATGAAATTTCATAATTAGCTAACTCTGAATTAGGTTTTATTTCAAGGGCTTTTTTATAATATTTTATAGCTTCTTTGTACCTACCTTTATCATGATTTGATATACCAACTTCTATAAATTTTTTAAAATTCTCTTGGGAAACTAACACTAAAGGAATGCTTAATAATAAAAATGTAATGGCAATTTTTTTCATACTCTCTATTTCAATTTAATTAAATTTTTCGACTTTTTCTTCTACTAGCTCCCATTCTTCCATAAGTGTATCAACTTGAGCTTTTTTTGCTTTATATTTTTCAAAAAAATTAGGCCTTGAAGAAACTTCATCATAATTCTCAGCTAACTCTAAATCAATTTTTTCAATTTCACTTTCCAAATCAGCTATTTGATTTTCAATGTTACCTAGTTTATTTTTTAACTTTTTAAGTTCTTTTTCTTCTTCTCTAGATAATTTATAAGCTTCTTTTTTAGAAGTATCTTTAGCCTCTTTTATCACAGTTTTCTTTTCAGCTTCACGTAAACTTTCCATTTTGTGTTGCTCTAAGAAATAATCAATATCGCCTAAATATTCTTTTATCTCTCGATCTTTAAACCCATAAACTGTTGTTGTTAAACCTTGTAAAAAATCACGATCATGCGATACTATAATTAATGTACCATTAAACTCAGCAAGAGCTTTTTTTAATACATTTTTAGAGGCAATATCTAAGTGATTCGTAGGCTCATCCATTATTAACACATTAAAAGGTGATAATAATAATTTACATAAAGCCAAACGATTCCTTTCTCCTCCTGATAGTACTTTTGCTTTCTTATCTGCAGCATCTCCTCCAAATAAAAACGATCCAAGCATATCTCGAACACGCATTCTATTAGAATCTGTTGCAGCATCTTCCATTATTTCCAAAACTGTTTTTTCTGGTGGTAAATGTTCTGACTGATTTTGAGCAAAATACCCTACTTGAACGTTATGACCTAATTTTAAATTTCCTTCAAATGGAATTTCACCAACCATCATTTTTGCTAATGTTGACTTTCCTTGCCCATTTTGACCTACAAAAGCTATTTTACTATTACGTTCAATTAATAAGTCAACATTTTCTAAAACGTGCTTATCACCATAACTTTTATATAAATTTTCAGCCTCTACAATTATTTTACCTGGTTCTTTAGATATACTAAAACGAACATTCATTGCTGCATTATCTTCTCCATCAACCTCAATACGCTGAACTTTGTCAAGCTGTTTCATCAACGATTGTGCCATAGATGCTTTACTTGCTTTGGCCTTAAATTTATCAATTAATTGCTGTTTAGCTTTTATTTCTTTATCCTGATTTTTCTGAGCTTGCAGTTGTTTTTCTTTTATTTCTGCCCTTAACTCTAAAAACTGAGAATATGGTTTTTTATAATCGTATATCTGACCTAAAGAAATTTCAATTGTTCTATTAGTTACATTATCTAAAAACATTTTATCATGCGATACTAGTACAATTGCTCCTTGATAATTTTTCAAGAAATTTTCTAACCAAATGATTGACTCAATATCAAGGTGGTTTGTTGGCTCATCTAACAATAAGATATCATTATTTTGTAATAATAACTTTGCCAATTCTATTCGCATACGCCAACCTCCAGAAAAAGTATCGGTTAACTTATTAAAATCTTCACGTTGAAAACCTAATCCTTGTAATATTTTTTCTGTATCACCTTGGTAGTTGTAACCTCCTAAAAGTTCATATCTTTCAGTTTTTTCATTTAAGTCAATTATTAATTGATTATAACCTTCACTTTCATAATCGGTTCTTTCAACTAATTGCTGATTTATTTCATCTAATTGAAGTTCAATTTCTTTAATTTCAGTAAAAGCCTGGTATGCTTCTTCTAAAATAGTTCTTCCCTTAACAAAGTCGATATCTTGACGTAAAAAACCTATACGTACCTCTTTATCAAAGGCCATAGTACCTCCACTGCTTTCAATATCTTTTGACAAGACTTTTAATAAAGTAGATTTTCCTGCTCCATTTTTTCCTATCAGCCCTATTCTATCTCCTTTATTTAATTTAAAAGTGATTCCAGAAAATAAATCAGTTCCCATAAAAGAAACTGTTAAATTATGTACGTTTAACATATATATTTTAACTTATTACAGTAACTTTGTAACTCTTGTTACTTAATGTTTTTTTGTTTTTGTTGAAATTTGTACAAACTTACAAAAACGAAATAGTTATTTAAGCTTATACCCCTAAGATTATGTTTGGAAAAGGCAGTAAATTATATAGTATATTCAAAAGTAAATGCCCTCAATGCCATGAAGGTGATTTTTTTAAATACAGAATTTCAATAAATCCTAAAAAGATTACAAAATTACACGATAAATGCCCTAACTGTGATTTAAAATACATGATGGAGCCCTCTTTTTTCTTTGGAGCTATGTACATTAATTATGGAATTGCTGTAGCTTTATTTGTTAGTGTTTTTATTATTGCAAAGTTATTTTTTGGGCTTTCTATTTTGCAAAGTTTTATAGCAATACTTATAGTTTCTTTTTTATTAACTCCTTTTAGCTTGCGCTTATCAAGAATTATTTGGATCAACTTGTTTGTTAAATACAAGAAATAAATAGTTTCATAAAACATACTCTATCTTACCAATAACTATTCATTTTTTATTATATTTGAGTATAGGGTCCCTCGCTTTTGATTTAATCATATTTTTAAATTAAAAATCCCCATTTGAAACAATATCTTTTTTTTGTACCGCTATTCATTATGAGTTCTTTTTTTTATCAAAAACAGAGCTCTTCCCAAGAATTAAATTCTTTTAAAGTTGATCATGTTCAACTGAAAAACTTAGACAGCTTAATTAAATTAACCAAATCAAAAAAAGAGATTGATTTGATGGTTGATTACTCTGAAAAATATATTGAATTAGCTATAAAAAGTAAAGAATATAAAAAAGCTATTAGCCGTGGTATCAAAGTAATTTATTATATAAACACTCATTTTGGGCAAAGAGAACGTGCTTTTAAACTACTAAATAAAATTGAAAAATTTAAAAATAAAATTGATGATAGCTTTTTAATTGGTGCTATTTATTTAAAAAAAGGTGGACTATATTTTAATGGGGAAAATTATACAAAAGCCATTGATAATTATACGATAGCTATTAATACATTTACTGATAAAGATTCTATTCACTCTGCTGATGCTTATTTTTTCAGAGGTCAAGCTTATTACAATGGTCATAATTTCCTAAGTGCTCTTTCTAGTTATGAAAAAGCCTTAGATTTTTATACCGCCTTAAATGATATTCATTATACATTTTATACAAAATCAGCAATGATTAATATACATGGAGCAAATGGATTCATTGATAAAGCTATACAAGAACGTTTAAAACTTATAAATGAAAAAATTGAAACAAATTTCACTTTAGGTTTATCTAATGACTATCAAAATTTAGCCGCCGAATACAAAAAAAACAAGCAATACAAAAAACAAGAATCTTATCTTATAAAGGCTGTTGAAAAAGCAAAAAAAGAGAACGATGAGTTTAAAAACTTATCTTACATTTATTGTGATTTAGCTCAATATTATTTAGACAAAAACCAAAATAACAAGGCTAAAATATATTATGAACTAGCTACCAAACTAATAAAAAGTTCAGATAATGATAACTATCATTATTATAAAAAATTAAAAAGTTACTATTTATATAAAAATAATAACCTAAAACAAGCACTTGCTATTGCTAATCAAGTGTTATACAATGCAAAAAAACAACATCATACACAAGAGGTTATTGATGCTGAAAAACTTTTATATAAAATATATAAAACACAAAATAATTTTGGAGAGGCTCTCAAACATTATGATTCTTATAATTACATTAAAGATTCTATTTTCAACATAGAGAAACTAAATATTCTTTACTATTACCAAACGTTGCATGAAAAAAAGGTAAATGACCAAAAAATACAACAACAAAAAAGTGATATTTTAATTCTTAAAAAAGAAAAAAAGAATAAGTATATATTACTTATTAGTCTTCTTGTTCTTAGCTTATCAATAATCACCTTAATTTATTTCTTTTTAAATAGTAGATATTTAAAAAGAAAACAACGATTACAGAGACTATATTCTCAAAATTTGCTATCCTATATAGATAATGAAAGGAAAAGAGTTTCCAAAGATTTACATGATAGCCTTGGCCAAAAACTACTACTTGTAAAAAATCAAGTTTTGATTAATAGTGATAAAAAAGGCTGTGAATTAGTTAATGAAGCTATCAATGAAATACGTATAATTTCTAAAAACCTACAACCTAATCAAATAAAACAAATTGGAATAACGAAATCTATTGAAGATTTAATTTATGAACTTGACTCTAATTATTCAAGTATATTACTGTTTGGAGACATTGATAATATTGACCACCTATTAAACCCAAAACAGGAGTTAAACGTATATAGAATTATTCAAGAATGCCTAAATAATATTATTAAACATTCAAAAGCTGATTCTGCCCAAGTTATCATTAATGAAACTCGTAAAAGAATATTTTTATCAATAAAAGATAATGGCGTTGGATTTAACTACTATGAAAAATATCAGAAACCCAATAGTATTGGACTAAAAAACTTAAAGAATAGAGTAATTTTTTTAAAAGGTTTAATTAGCATAAAATCTATATTAAATAAAGGTACAACCATTGAAATTTCTTTTCCTAAAATATGAAGCCAACCATTTACATAGCTGATGATCATCCAATATTAATTAAAGGTCTGAAAGACTTATTAGTTG
>JBELFC010000186.1:0-5564 GCA_042093175.1 Tenacibaculum sp.
TTTTGGTTAACTAATTATTTTGAAACATTACTATCTACAACTGTTTGGTTACCTTGTAATTCAGCTACAATTGCTAAAAAATACAGAGAAATATTAGATAAATACGCACAAGAAACTTCATCTATTCCTGAATTTGTAGATTGGCAAGGTCATGATTTTTCTATGAGAGGTATGGCTGGATTAGAAGCTGCTATTATGAGTTCTGCTGGGCACCTTTTAAGTTTTACTGGAACAGACACTATTCCTACCATAGATTTTTTTGAAACCTATTATAACGCAAATTCTGACACAGAATTGATTGGTGGCTCAGTTGCTGCAACAGAACATTCTGTAATGTGCATGGGAACTAACACGGGTGAAGAAGAAACTTTTAAACGATTAATTACTGAGGTGTACCCTAATGGTATTGTTTCTATTGTTTCTGATACCTGGGATTTATGGAAAGTATTAACTGAATATTTACCAAACTTAAAAAAAGAGGTTCTAACAAGAAATGGTAAAGTAGTTATTAGACCTGACAGTGGAGATCCTGTTGACATTATTTGTGGAAACCCAAATGGTAAAACAATTGAAGCGCAAAAAGGTGTTATTGAATTGCTTTGGGAGACTTTTGGAGGAAACACTAATGTAAAAGGGTATAAAGAATTAGACAGTCATATAGGTGCTATTTATGGAGATAGCATAACTTTAGATAGAGCTACACAAATTTGTGAACGCTTAAAACAAAAAGGGTTTGCATCTACTAATGTAGTACTAGGAATTGGGTCTTTTACATATCAATACAATACACGTGATACTTTTGGCTTTGCAATGAAAGCAACCTATGGTGAAGTTGCTGGTAAAGGGCGAGAAATTTTTAAAGATCCAATTACTGATGATGGTACTAAAAAATCTGCTAAGGGCTTATTAAAAATAACATTAGAAGACGGAGAGTACAAATTATATGATCAAGTTAACTGGGAAGAAGAAAAACAAGGTGAACTGAAAGAAGTATTCAGAGATGGGAAATTATTAATTGATGAGAAATTGAGTGACATTAGAAAAAGAATAGTATAAATAGGAATCAAATTTATTCCTTCCAAAAGCACAAGTAATTATATACTTGTGCTTTTTTACTTAAAAAAAGTACATAAAAAAGCTTTTTACAATTCAGTTATAAAAAAATACAACTCAGTAAAAATTAATATCTATAAAGAACCATTTATTTCATATTTGCACTATCAAATAAACAAACTAACACATGGAAGAAACAATAAAGATTTTTATCTACATACATGCATTTTTTGGAGGAGTAGGTTTAATAACTGGACTAGGTAGTAGTATTGTAAAAAAAGGAAGTCCGATACATAAAAAATTAGGGAAACTATTTTCTATAGGAATGTTTACTAGTTCAATTATATCATTACCTATTGCCTGTATGCCAAATCATGAAAATCCTTTTTTGTTTTTAATAGGCTTATTTACTATTTACTTAGTCTTAGTTGGTAATCGTGCCTTAACATTTAAACCTAAGCAAAAATTAGAAGCAAATAATCTTGATAAATTGATTTCAGGAAGTATGTTCATAATTTCTTTACTTATGATAGGCTTAGGTTTGTTAGGCTTCATACAAAAAATAGACAACAGTATTTTATACCTTTTCTTTGGTGGTTTTGGTACATTAATGACTATTAAAGATTTTTTGTTTTTTAAAAATTTTAAAGAAAAAAAGAATGCCTGGCTAATAAGCCACATAAGTAAAATATCTGGAGCATTGATTGCTTCTGTAACAGCCTTTATAGTTGCTGGACTAGGATTAGGAAACATAATTTCTTGGATACTTCCTTCAATTATAGGTACTTTTTATATTAGTTACCATAGTAGAAAGTACAAACTAAAAAAGAAATAGAAAATCATACAAACTTTTCACAAAAAAAAGACTGCTTTCACAAGCAGTCTTTTAAATTTATTTTTATTTTTTTAAATCTATAATGAAAATAAAACTCCAAAATTTAGTGCACTTCTATTATTTCTTGAAGATGTTGTAGCCTCTTTAAATACAGAAGTAAAACCTGCTTGACCATCAAGTTCAAAGAAAAGATTTGTGCTTTCATTTACAGGGAATTTATATCCTATTCCAAGTGCTAAACCAACATCTGTGCTATTAAATGCATCTATTAATGGTAAATTAGTTTTTACATCTAATGTTTCAGCGTCTAATAAAAGACCTAGATAAAGTCCAAAATTTATATACCAATTTCTTTCAGAACCAAAATGCCAGTTTGCCATTAATGGTAAAGTTAAATAACTTAACTTATAGTCAGTAATAACTCTAGCTCCATTACTACTTTCAAAAAAACCATTACCCCAACCTTTTTGGTCAAAAATCAACTTTCCTTTAATTCCCCAACGGTCAGAAAAATAATATTCTCCAGTTGCTGCAATGTTAAAACTTGTCGTGTAATCTGTAGATAAATTGTTTATTCCACCTGAGCTAACTTGTAAGTTTGAAAAATTAACTCCTAAATTACCTCCAAATTCAAAATCTCCTGATTTTTGAGCATAAGTTGTTGCTCCTGTAATTGATAGTACTAATATCAATAATAACTTTTTCATAAAAAATATTTTTAAAATTCGCGAGCGAAAATAAATACTTTAAAGCTCTTAAAAAAATTATTCTAATATTATTCTTTTTTCAAACTTAGGAAGTTATAAATTTTTATAGAAACGTTAGTTACCTTCTCCTCTTCTTTTTAAAACCTTCTTTCGATTTCCCTCTAGATCTTTTTGATTTAGGATTGAACGTTACTGTATCATCAAAAGTATTTCTTGTTTTTTGAGGTTTATTTTTACGCCAAGAGTCATCCGCAGGTATTAACTTCTTTAATAAATCTGTTCTACCTACTTTCGTTAATTTATCTTTTATCCACTTTCTATTTTCTTTTTTATACCAAAAGAAAAATTTGTGCTGTTCTAACTTTTCTTGCTTTGTTTTAGGGGTACCAACCTCTTTTAAAGTATATGGATGATATCCACTATAATAAATTACTGTAGCAACTGTCATTGGTGTTGGTGTAAAATCCTGCACCTGTTCTAACTGAAATCCCATATCTTTTGTTTCAGCTGCCAAATTTGCCATATCCTCTGGTTCGCAGGCTGGGTGACTTGAAATAAAATAAGGTATTAATTGAAGATTTAACTTTTTCTTTATGTTAATTTTATCAAACCTATCTTTAAACTTATGGAAATAAGTAAATGAAGGTTTTCTCATTAATTTTAAAACTGGATCTGAAGTATGTTCAGGTGCAACTTTCAATCGCCCAGAAACATGTTTAGTCATTACTTCCTCAGTATACGCATCTAATTCTTTAGGATCTGCATTTTTGTTAAACTCGGGTACTAACATATCATGCCTAATACCACTACCTATGAATGATTTCTTAATTTTTGGATGCTTATCAACAGCTTGATACAACTCCGTTAACGGTTTATGCGATGTATCTAAGTTGCTACATATTACAGGTGAAATACAAGATGGAGCTACACATTTATCACAAATAGACTGCACCTTACCTTTCATTTGGTACATATTTGCTGATGGACCTCCAATGTCTGATAAGTACCCTTTAAAATCATCCATTTTAGTTAACTCATCTACTTCTTTCAAAACAGATTCTTGACTTCTACTTGCAATAAATTTTCCTTGATGCGCGGAAATCGTACAGAAACTACATCCTCCAAAACATCCTCTATGAATATTTACAGAAAACTTTATCATTTCATATGCAGGAATAGCCCCTCTTTTATTGTATTTAGGGTGAGGCATTCTAGTAAAAGGTAAATCAAAAGAAGCATCTATTTCCTTTTCCGTCATTGTTGGATATGGCGGATTAATCATCAACTTCTTATCTTTTATATTTTGAAAAATTCTTCTAGCATATAATTTATTAGACTCTTGTTCTATAACTTTAAAATTAGAAGCATATGCCTTTTTATCTTTCAAACATTTTTCATGAGAGGAAATTTCAACATCTTGCCAATTTTTATTTTTAGGAATTTTTTCATATTCCCCTAATAAAACAGCAGTTTGTTTAATAGTTTTTAAGCTTGAAAATGGAACTCCCTTTTGAAGTAATTCAACTAATTCTCTTAAGGGCTGTTCTCCCATTCCATACACTAACATATCGGCTCCTGACTCTTCTAAAATAGAAGGCATCAATTTGTTTGACCAATAATCATAATGAGTAACTCTTCTTAAAGACGCTTCAATACCCCCAATTAAAACAGGTACATCTGGAAATTTCTCTTTTAATATTTTTGTGTATACAGTTGTTGCATAATCAGGTCTAAAGCCTTTATCTCCATTAGGAGTATATGCATCTTTATCTCTACGTTTTTTACTTGCTGTATAATTACTTACCATAGAATCCATACAACCAGCGGTAACCGCAAAAAATAATCGCGGTCTTCCTAACTTAACAAAGTCTTGTAAATTATCATGTACGCTAGGTTGTGGAACAATAGCTACACGCAAACCGTAGCTTTCTAATATACGCCCAATAACCGCAGGTCCAAAAGATGGATGATCTACATATGCATCACCACTAAATAGGATTACATCTAATTCATCCCATCCACGTAATTTTACCTCTTTATTTGTTGTAGGTAACCAATCTGAAAGTCGTCTAATTCTCATGCCGTTGCAAAGGTACGATGTTTTAGTTTATTGTATCTCTTTATAGCTTTAAAAGAAAAGCCTCATTATTATGAAATAATGAGGCTTTATATATTTTAATTGTTTTTTCTCTATTTATAAGCAGCTATTCCTGTTTTTAACCAGTTATGATATTCATCTACATTTGGTGTATATGCTACAGGATCAATTAAATTTTCTCCTTTGGCATCAATTAATACATAATAAGGTTGTGAGTTCGTTTTGTATTTAATTGTTTGTAATTCACTCCATTTTTGCCCTATATAGCGTAATTTCTTCCCTGGTCGTAATTTTGACTCAACAATTTCATCTTCCTCAAGAGCCCTTTTATCATCTACATATAAAGAAATTAAGACAACATCATTTTTAAGCACCGATAAAACTTTATCCTTAGCCCAAACATTTTGCTCCATTTTTCTACAGTTTACACATGCCTTTCCCGTAAAGTCTATTAATACTGGTTTATTTACTTCTTTAGCATATGCCAAACCTTTATCATAATCATTAAAAACTAAGATATCATATGGTGGCTTCATGTGTGCTCCATCTGGTAAACCACTATGCGAGGTCTTTGAAGATTCAGAATTAGTTACTACATTTTTAATAGTTGCTAATTTTTGATAACCAACACCATATGGAGATTCACTATAATCTTGTGGAGGAGGGAAAGCACTTATTAAATTTAATGGAGCTCCCCATAAACCTGGTAACATATATACTGTAAACCCTAATGATAATAATCCTAAACTTAACCTACCCACTGAAATATGCTTAAGTGGTGAATCATGTGGTAATTGAATTTTACCAAATAAATACAATGAAAGTGCTCCGAAAATCGCTATCCATATAGCTAAAAACACTTCACGTTCTA
>JBELFC010000187.1:0-5563 GCA_042093175.1 Tenacibaculum sp.
TTTTTCCTGTTTATTCTATTAAGTACTTCATAAGGTATTTTAAGTAATAAGGAAGGTAGTCTTTTTTCTAAGTTTAAATAATCCCATTTTAAAATTTTTTGTACTCTTTTTTTATTTTCAGTATAATATTTGGTAGAGAGCTCATTTCCTTTAATTCCTTTTATATTAACATTGTTAAATACTGAATTTAAAAGCATATCTAATTCTTTTTGTTTGTATTCTCTATAATGCCAAGGATTTCTTGCAACTGATTGTTCAATATTTGGAGTAGTTAAAAATAAAGTGCCTCCTGGCTTTAGCTTTTTATGAATTTCTTTTAAAAAATTAAGATCATTTCTTATATGTTCAATTACTTGAAAACAGATAACAAAATCTAAACTTTCATTTTTTATTTGTGGTAAAGGAGGAACTTTTTGTTTAATTATAGTAGCCTCTGGAAATTTAGAAGTAAGTTCTTTAACAGCATAATTGGCTTTATCTATAGCATAAATGTTAGTACATTTTTCTTTAATTAAATCAAGTCCATACCCTTCGCCAGGACCAATCTCGAGTAAAGAACCAAAAACATCATTTTTAATGAGTTCATAGGCTTTTTTTGTTCTTTGGTATAAAGGAGAGTCTGATGATATTTTTGAAGAGGTTACTTCTGTAGAAAAAAAGAACATATACTTAATTAATAAGGCCAATTTTTAAGTTGCCAGGTTTTTAATTGTTTTTTTATTTGATTTAAATCAGTACTTTTTTTAGTATAGTAAGTATTGTTATAGTTTTTTATTTGAAAAATCATTTGTTCGTAACGCTTTATCAATCTATTAGAATACCTTACGTTAATTATTGGTCTCGGAGGATTAAAAGAAAGTATCCATTTTAGTTCATCTTCAATATTTTTAATTGCTGTTGAACAAATTTTAAAGCCTTTTTCTTTTTTATTAATGCGGTAATAAAGTTTTCCAATTGCAAATCCAAATTCATGAAAAGGTATTGTTTGGTTAGGAATTGTTTTAATGCAATAATTTAATGTGCTTTCAGCTTGTTTAATATTGTTTTCTTCAATTAATGATTGGGCTAAAAAATAATAAGATCTTCTCAAAACTCTTTTAGATATATGAACAGATTCATCAGTTATTTTAGAATCAATATTATTTAAAGTTTTAAATGGGGTAGAAGTAACTAAGTTGTTAAAAGATGTTTTAGTATCTACAATTTTCGGGTTTAATTCTTTTTTAGTTCTTATTAAAGGAAGTAATTCAAAAACAATTCCTTTTTGTATTAAATAATTATTAAGACCTAAAAAATGTTTTTTGTCACCATTTTCAGTAAAATAAATTGGGCGATTTTTAAGGTTATTTCCTATAATATCTAATAGTATAAGTTCATTCTTATAATAGATGTTTTTTTTATAAGACCATTTTAAAGTGTCTAAATTTTTAATATTTGACCCAATTAGGGATTTGTTTTTACGGATAGGTAAAATAAGATTTTCTGTAGGCATAGTATAAAAACTATTTCCTTGAAGTGTTATTTTATTTTTAGGGTTGTTTAAAAAAGTACCAGTCTTTTTTAAATTGAAATACTTATTAGTTATTTTATTTAAAGGTATTTCACTGTCAAATTTAGAGTTAATAAAATCATCATTAAGAGATAGGGTAATTGGCTTTGATTTATTAATTTTTACTTTTAATTTTTGGGCATACCAATCAAGTTGTAATTGATCAAAATTTATAATTCTAACATCTGTTCTATAATTCTCTACTTCTTGTAAATACCAAAGTGGAAAAGTCATGTTGTCAAAGTTGGTAATTAAAATAGCCTGATTTGGGCATCCATCCAAATATGCTTTTCCAAGCTCAAAAGCAAATGTTTCTTTTTTTCTATAATGATTATCAAATCCTTTGGCGAGTAATTGAATAGGAGACACAAATAATGCGATAACTCCAATAGTTATAATTCTCTTTTTTTCATTTTTTATAAATTTAAATAAAGAGAATAAACTATTAACAGATAGACCTATCCATATGCAGAAAAAAATGAATGAACCTGCAAAAATATAATCTCTTTCTCTAATTAGTATACTTTGGGGAACAGGGTTAACATAAATTGTTATTCCTACACCAAAAGTTAAAAATAAAAGGATAGAAGTCAAAAAGTAAACTTTTTGTTTACGAAGTTTGTATAAACCTATTAGACCAAGTAGAAAAGGAAATCCATAAAAAATAGTTTTACTATTTAAGTTTTTAAAATATTTTGGAATAACCGATTGATTTCCAATTCTATTTTTATCAATAAAGTTGAAACCTGAAACCCAGTTACCTTTTGTTATATTCCCGGTTCCTTTAAATGTATTTTGAACCCCAACAAAATTTTGAAATAAATATCTTAGATATAACCAGTTTACTTGATAATTATAAAAAAATGATAAGTTTTCCAAAAAAGTTGGTTTGTTAACAGTTTGCTTCAAATCAGGTAAAAAAACAGGAGTTCCTTTTATTGTTGTCCAAGTTTTATATGCTTCTTTATTAATGGTGTTTTTATGAAAAACTCTAGGAAAGAATAAGTCAAACTTTTTATCATAATTAAGAATACTATTCCTACCATTATCAATAATGGTGTATTTTTTTTTAATTGTACTATACTTAAATTTAGGTTTTCCGTTTAAAAAAGGAGTCTTACTATTCAAAGGTGCATTGAAAGAAGAACCTTTTAATAATGGAATATTAGAAATACCGAATTGTTCAGCTCTAATATATTTTAATAAACTTGAAGTGGTTAAAGTTGTATTAGATATTGCCGTATTTACTTGTGATCTTACTAAAGGCATTATATATGAAGAAAAGCCAATATAAAACATTAGTAAACAGAGTAAAGTATAATTAAGTGTAAGTTTTCTAAACTTATGACTTATAAAAAGACTTAAAATAATACTAAATATGATGATTATATAACCAGAAGTAGCCCCAAAGTTAACTGGAGAATTTAATGAATTAACCATCCAAATATCTAAAGAAGATAAAAGAGAAATAGTTCCTTGAAATAGTACTGTTAGAAAAATAAAGAATAAAGCTAATCCGATAAATAAAGAAAGGAGTATGTGTTTTGTGGTAAACCCAAATTTTTTATTAAAAAAAATAAGAGTTAGTGGAATTATTACAGCTAAATTAATGAGGTGAACGCCAAGTGAAATACCTAACAATAGAAAAATAACTAGTAGGATTTTTTTTTCTTGATTTATATTGTTTGTCCTTTCCCATTTTAAAAGTAACCAGAAAATTAAAATCAATAAGAAAAAAGATAAAGTGTATACTTCTGTTTCTGTAGAAGCAACCCAAAAACTATGACAAAAAGCAAAAGACAAAGACCCAATAACTCCAGCGATATGGTGAATTATACTTTTTTGATTAGGTGTTACTTTTACAGAGAATATGGTAATTGTTTTAAATAAATATACGACAGATAAAGCACCAAAAAGAGATGAGATTAAATTAGAAACAATAACTGGCTTAATAAAGAAAAAGACTCCAATTAAAACATTACTTAAAATGGTGTAAAATGGTGCACCTGCAGGATGTGTTGTTTGTAAAGAGTAATTAGAAACAACAAATTCTGGGCTATCCCAAAAAGTTATTGAATTTGGAATGCAAATAGCGTAAATAATAAAAGAGATTAAAAATAATCCCCAGCTTATAATTGTTTGGTTTGATCTCACAGACGTCAAATATATAATAAATAAATTCAGAACTAAAAGTTAAAATTTTTAAAAATAATTACAATATAATGTTAATTATAATATGTAATTTTGTCATAATCAAACAATTAAAAAGTATGAATAAAAAGTTACTTCTAGTTGGGTTTCTACTTCTTTGTTTTATAGGGAGTTATGCTCAAACACTTAATCAAACATCAGGTACAGGTTCAGGTGTAAGTATTTCATCAGGAGATTATAATACGATGTATGGTGATAGTACAGGTTCAGCTCTTACATCAGGCCACTATACTACATTTTTAGGGTATAGGGCAGGTAGATATAATACAACCTCTGAAAGTACATTTATTGGGTATATGGCTGGGTATTCTAATACAACAGGTTTTGATAATACATTTATAGGAATGGAAGCCGGTATGAACCATACAACTGGTGGAGATAATGTTTATATTGGAACTGAAGCTGGAGAAAACTCAACTACAGGATATGATAATGTATTTGTAGGTGAAGAAGCTGGAACAAAAACCACTACAGGATATGAAAATGTATTTATTGGTGAAGATGCTGGGTTTTCTAATACTACAGGATATAGAAATACATTTGTAGGTAATGAAGCTGGTATTTCATCAGGTACGGGATATCGTAATACAGGTGTTGGAGACGAAGCATTATCAGATGTAAGTGAAGGACACCATAATTCAGCATTTGGAGATTCTGCAGGAATTGATGTAAACAAAGGAGTTTATAATACTATGATAGGAGCCGCTTCAGGAGTTGCAACTGAACATGCTGATTTTAATACTTTTGTAGGAGCTCGCTCAGGTTGGGATAATAATAGAACAAACTCTACTACCAATGCTAATAGAAATACGTATGTTGGTTATGAAACAGGATTTACCAATCGAGAGGGTGAAGATAATGTAGGTATGGGTGCTTATTCTGATTATAATAATACTCGACGATATAGAACAACATTTATTGGTGCAGGAATTGATGTAGATAACAATGATGTTATTATTATGGGATACAGTGGGTATAACAATGCTCAGTATAGTATTTCTATTGGAAATAACCATGATATGCGTGGTAATAATGCAGTTGGTATAGGAAATTTATTAAATATGAATGCTAATGCTGATTATTCAGTAGGTTTTGGAGATCAAACAAATATTTCACAATCATATGCAGTAGGTATAGGTAATAGTGTAGATATAGATAATAAACAATCTGTAGCTATCGGTTCTGGGTCAATTATTAAAAATGATGGAGCTATTGTTATTGGTTTTGGAGCAGCTTCAAATGACTTAATTGATAATACTGGAGGTGCATTAGACGCAACAAATAATATAGCATTAGGGTACAATGCTATTGTTAGTGGAGATAACTCAGTAGCAATAGGTAATGCAGCTACAGCGGCAAGTGCAAATACAATGGTTTTAGGAGGTGCTACAAACCCTTTAAGTGTTGGTATTGGAACTGATACACCAAACGCAAAAGCAGCTTTAGAGTTATCAGGGACTAATAAAGGATTATTGCTTAATAGGTTAACAACAGCCCAAAGAACAACTTTACAGGCTGGTTTAACAGCATCAGAGAAAGGATTGTTTGTTTATGATACAGATTTAAATGCTCCTTTTTCTTGGAATGGAACTCAATGGGTCGCATCTGAAGCAGATACAGATGCTCAATCACTTTCTTTGGCAACCAATACATTAAGCATATCTGGTAATGCATCAACAGTAGATTTATCAGGATATTTAGACAATACAGATGCTCAAGATTTATCATTAAGTAGTAATACCTTAAGTTTAACAAATGATGGTACAAGTGTAGATTTATCAGGATATTTAGATAACACTGATG
>JBELFC010000188.1:0-5542 GCA_042093175.1 Tenacibaculum sp.
AAAGACTCTATTTGGAGTTGTATTAGAGTTTTATTTAATATTATTGAAGTTATAGATTATAGTACTAGCAATCCATTGTGTAAGTCGATCTAGTTGATTGTTTTGTTTTATTCAAGAAATTTATTTCAATATCTATTTGTTGAGTAGCGTGAACTTTATAATTAAAACTTGTTTTTGATTTATACAGAATTCCATAAATCTTAAGTAAAGAATCTATTTCATATTTATCAAATTTTGCATTATATAGTTTTCTTCTGTATTTTTTAATGTTATGATATGTTATTGCAAATATGCTAAAACCAAGACTAATTATTAGAAATATAATCTCAATGGCATATCGGCTGTTTTCAGTAGATTTTAAAAGAGATATTCCACCAACTATAATAAAAGTTCCAATTATTGAAAAAATATAAAAACTTAAATGAGTTGATTTTTTATCATTCTTTATAACTTCTAGTTCTATATTAACTAACTCTAGTATTTGTTGTAAATCTTCACTAAAATTAATTTTGGTACAATTTATTTTAAAATCAGGTTTTTTGTTTGTTAAACTGCACACCAATCCATTTTTCAATTCCATTCGTTTATTTTTACATAAATCACAATGTTTTGAATAATTCATTAGATAGTTTATTGATTCTTTTAGTATAAACAATTATAGTTTTCAGGATACTATATAGAATAGTATTTATTCTATAGACTATTATTTTTTTGTTGCCATTTCCAAGCAGATAGTAGAGCTTCCTCTAAACTTTTTTCAGCTTTCCAATTAAGTTGTTCGTTTGCGTTTTTTGTACTTGCAAATGCACTAGTAATGTCTCCTTCGCGTTTACCAACAAATTTATAATTTAGGTTCGCACCAGTGCACTTTTCGAAAGTTTTAATAATTTCTAAAACAGAAGTACCAATTCCTGTACCTATATTAAAAAAGTTAAAAGGCTTTGTGTTCTTTTTTTCTAATAGACGATTTAAAGCAGCTATGTGTGCTTTTGCAAGGTCAACTACATGTATGTAGTCTCGAATAGCAGTTCCGTCTGGAGTTTCATAATCATTACCAAATATAGATAATTCCTTTCTTATCCCAGCAGCAGTTTGTGTTACATAAGGAATTAAATTTTGAGGGATACCTAAAGGTAATTCACCTATTTTAATACTTGAATGCGCTCCAATAGGATTAAAATACCTTAAAGCAATTGCATTCATAGCATAAGCTTTACAACTTTCTTTAATTATTTCTTCTCCAATTTGTTTAGTATTTCCATAGGGAGATTCTGCAGCTTTAATTGGAGCATTTTCAGTTATGGGTAACTCATCTGATTGTCCATATACAGTACAAGAAGAACTAAAAATCAAGTTGTCAATATTATTATCACGCATTCCCTGTAATAAGTAAACTAAACTTCCAATATTATTTTCATAATAATCTAATGGCTTTTGAACACTTTCACCTACAGCTTTAAACGCAGCAAAATGAATAATACCATCAATTTTTTTATTTTTAAAGAAATCTAGAACATTAAATTTTATTTTTAGATCAAGTTTATAAAATTCTGGTTTTATTCCTGTTATTTCTGTAATATTATCTAAAACTTCAATTTTTGAGTTAGATAAATCATCAATAATAATTACTTCAAATCCAGAGTTTTGTAATTCTACTACAGTATGAGAACCAATGAACCCTAATCCCCCAGTAACTAAAATTTTTTTCATGACTTTATTTTTTGTGTGAATTTGTTTGCTATTATTTATAATTACTATGTGAAAAAAAATATAACTAATAACAAATCTGAATATTCTATTTACTAAGTTATAGCAAGTTTGCTGTATTTTTTGAAAAAATAAAAAGAACTTAACTTCAAATAAATCCTATTAAAAATTTAAACTATATCTTTTCTAATGATTTATTTGAAGTTAAGTTCTTCTTCGATTGACAAATTAAATGGTTATTTTAAAAACTCAGAAACTGTAGTAGTAATAAATACTAATTGTTCCTCATCTAATTCTGTATGCATTGGTAATGAAATTACTTCATCAATTAATTGGTTAGTTATTTTAAAGTCTTCTTCATTATATCGATCATCCTGATATGCTTTTTGAGCATGTAAAGGAACAGGGTAATAAATAGCATTAGGAATTCCATTATCTAGTAGGTGCTTATGTAGCTCATTACGCTTACCGTTTGTAACTCTAAAAGTGTATTGATGAAAAACATGTGTGGTAAAATCACTAATAACTGGAGTTACAATACTTGAATTGTTAGCAAATGAATTTGAATAATACGAAGCAGCTTTTCTTCTAGCTTCACAATAATTATCTAGTAAAGGTAATTTTGTTTTTAAAACAGCAGCTTGTACACTATCTAAACGTGAATTAACTCCTACAACATCATGGTAATAGCGTTTATACATTCCATGATTTACCATTCCTCTTAATGTATGTGCTAATTCATCATCATTAGTGAAAATTGCACCACCATCACCATAGCACCCTAAGTTTTTTGATGGGAAAAATGAAGTAGTACCTACATGCCCCATAGTACCAGCTTTCTTTTTTGTTCCATCAGTAAAAGTGTAATCTGCACCAATAGCTTGAGCATTGTCTTCAATTACAAACAAATTATGCTCTTTAGCAATAGTTAAAATAGCTTCCATATTAGCACATTGTCCAAACAAATGTACAGGAACAATAGCCTTTGTTTTTGGAGTTATAGCTTTTTTAAGAGCTTCAATGTCTATGTTATAAGTATCAAGTTCAACGTCAACTAATACAGGTGTTAATTTAAGTAAACCAATGACTTCTACAGTTGCAGCAAAGGTGAAATCAACAGTAATAACTTCATCACCAGGTTGTAACCCTAATCCCATCATTGCAATTTGCAAAGCATCAGTTCCGTTAGCACAAGGAATAACGTGTTTAACGTTTAAATACTTTTCTAAGTCGGCCTGAAATTCTTTAACATAAGGCCCATTAATATAAGCTGATGAATTTAAAACTTCCTGAATTGACGTATCAACAACGTCTTTTATTTTTTGATATTGACCTTGTAGATCAACCATTTGTATTTTTTTCATTGGTAGAATGAATTTTTATAATTACAAAAATACAAACAATCTTTTATTGTTTTTACTAATTATATATTAATACAAGGAATGTTAGCAGATGTGTTGCTTTTAAGCAACAAAGATTAGATTATATCGTTGTTTTAAAAAAAGAATAATTTGAACATTTTAGACATCAATTTTCATGAAATCATTAAAACATAAAATAACTTTTAAAGTTTTAATGGGATATGTAATTCTTGGGTTTTTAGCTATTTTTTCGGGTATTTTAATGTTTTTAGAAATTAAAACTTTTATCTATATTCAAGAAGAGGGAATTGCCGATAAAAAAACGATAATAAAAACAAGTAGTTTAATTGCTAGTATTTATAAAAATGAAAATCTAGGTAGAGCAGCTATCCAATTAAATTCTTCAAAAAAAATTAATGAGTATACTTCAGAAAATCAATCATTGTTGTTAAAAGTTGACTCTCTTAATTTTATAATACTGAATACTAAGCAAAAGAGTATTTTAGATAGTATAAAATTAGGGCTTACTAAAAAACGTAAAAACATAACTAGTTTATATAGAATTTCTAGAAGAAACAATTCTAATAAATCTATAAATGAAGCTATCAATAAACTTAGTTCTATAGATACCCTTTTAGGAAAAATTACAGCTAAAGAGTTAGTTGAAAACTCAAAGTTTTTTGATAAGAGTACAAAACAAAGTTTAGAAGAGTATTTTAAATATATTAATACTCTTGATAATGATAATAAAAATACAAATCAGAAAGAAATAGATTCATTAGTTTCTATATCTAAAATAATGCTTCAAAAGGCTCAAAAGGAGAGTAGCAATAAAAAAAGATTTTTACGGGTAAAAGAAAAAGAGTTAATAGAGAGCGATTTAATAATTTCAAGAAAGCTTATAGAAGTACTTAATACTTTAGAAGAAAGCGTTATTTCTTATTCTAGTAATATTCATAAGCAACAACAAAAAATGTTAAGCAGAAGTAAGAATATTATTTTATTAGCTGGTGGAGTTAGCTTTATTATAATCATTTTCTTTTCTTTTATTATACTAAATGACTTTTGGAAGAGTCAGCATTATAGAATAGAGTTAGAAAATGCAAATATTAAAATGTCTTCACTTTTAAAAAGTAGAGAACAATTAATTTCAATGGTAAGCCATGATTTAAGAACTCCTTTAAGTACAGTAATTGGTTACAGTGAATTATTACAAAAGTCAATAAACAATATTAAAGAAAAGAATCATGTAACTCATATACAAACTGCCTCAGTGTATATGAGAAAGTTAGTAGAAGATTTATTAGAGTTTTCAAAGCTTGAAAATGGAGAAATAGGTATTGAATGTATTCCTTTTAACATAGAGAAGCATTTGAATGAAGTGTTTGAAAATGCTAAAAACTTAATAAAGGAAAAACCCGTTAAAATTATTTTAAAATCCGATAAAGCTTTTAATAAAAATATTTTGAGTGACCCTTTTAGAATAAAACAAATTCTTTATAATTTAGTAACTAACTCCTGTAAATTTACAAATAAAGGTGTCATAAAAATAGAAACTAGACTTAAAACTATAAGTTATAAAAAATATTTAGAAATAATAGTTAGCGATACTGGACTAGGAATAGATGAAAGTGAGCAAGAAAAAATATTTAAGCCTTTTTCACAATTACAATTAAATGAAAAAGGAAAAAAAGGGTTTGGTTTAGGTTTAACTATTTCTAAAAAACTTACAGAATTATTAGGAGGAACTTTAACTTTAAAAAGTAGTTTGGGTGAAGGAAGTGTTTTTAGTTTAAAAATCCCAATACGTTTTTCAGAAAATACCTTAACGGAAGAAAAGAAGCAACCTATAAAATTTAAAAATAAATTAAAGGCTATAGTTGTAGAAGATGATATAACTATAAGAACGCTTTTAAAAAGTATTTTTGAGCAATTAGTGATACAAGTTATTCTATTTACTAACGGACAAAATGCTCTTGAAAGTATTAATGAATTAGTATATGACTTTGTTTTAACAGATATACAACTTCCAAAAATGAATGGAATAGAATTTATGGAAACGCTAAAAAAAATGAGTTCGTACAAGGAGCAACCAATAATAGCTATGACTGGTAGAGCGAGTTTTTCTAAAAAAGAATATATAGAAATTGGTTTTTCTGAAGTACTACTTAAACCTTTTGCGATTATTGAATTAGAACATTTAATACAATATTTTTTTCAGGAAATTGATTTTAAAAAAAAATTAGAAGCTTCGTATAATTATAAAATGAAAAGTTTCAACCTTTTTAGGTTGAAAGAGTTTCTTAATAATGATGAAATAGCACTAAAGAATACATTAACTCTTTTTTTGAAGGATACTAAAAAAAATAGAGCAAAGTTAGAAGAGTTAAATAGAGAAGAAGACATAGTTGGTTTTAATAATATCAGTCATAAAATGTTAAGTATGTTTAAACAAATAGAAGCAACTGATATTG
>JBELFC010000189.1:0-5541 GCA_042093175.1 Tenacibaculum sp.
ATTAGATGGTATAGTTTAATGTTCGTAGCTGCTTTTATCTTAGGTTTACATTTAATGAAGAAAATTTATATAAATGATAAAGTTCCTGTTGAAAAACTAGATCCTTTATTTATGTATGTTTTTGTGTCGATGTTAATAGGTATGCGTTTAGGAGAAGTATTTTTCTATAATTGGGGGTATTACCAGAATAATTTATTAGAAATATTTTTACCTTTTAAAAAGCAAGAAGGAGCTACTGCTTTATTTGGTTTTTTAAAAGATTGGAAATTTACTGGTTTTACAGGATTTGCTAGTCATGGTGCAGCAGTAGGAATTCCTTTAGCATTATATTTTTATGCAAAAAAGCATCTCCAAAAACCGTGGTTATTTATTTTAGATAGATTAGGTATTATGGTTGCATTAGCAGGGTTCTTTATTAGATTAGGGAATTTTTTCAACTCTGAAATTTATGGGAAAGCTACTGGTTCAAGTTTTGGTGTAATATTTAAAAGAGCTGGTGAATCTGAACCACGTTATCCAACTCAATTGTATGAAGCATTTAGTTATTTAGCTTTATTTTTTGCGTTATGGTATTTTTATTGGAAAACTGATAAAAAGAAGCAAACAGGATTTTTATTCGGGTTATTCATGGTTGTATTGTGGTCATTACGATTTTTCATAGAATTTTTGAAAGAAGCACAAATTGAAGGAAGAGAAGATTGGGTGTTTAATACATTAAATACAGGTCAAGTGCTAAGTATTCCTTTGGTAATGATAGGAATTTGGTTAATGTTTAGAAAAACAAAAGTACCTCAAGACGATTAAAAAATATAAACAATATAAAAAAAGACTTAGCTAAAACTAAGTCTTTTTTTATATTGTAACTAAAAGTTTTTATGAAGAAAATTTTTGGGCTACTTTCTGAGTAATTCCAACAATAACTTCACTTGCTTTTACAATACTTTCAGCAGGAACATATTCATACCTTCCATGAAAATTATGCCCACCTGCAAAAATATTAGGGCAAGGTAATCCTTTATAAGATAATTGAGAACCATCTGTACCACCTCTAATAGCTTTAATTAGAGGAGTAATTCCCATGTCATTCATTACTTCTTCAGCAATGTCAACTATATGCATAACAGGAGTTACTTTTTCTTTCATATTATAGTACTGATCTTTTAATTCAATTTCAATTAAGTCTTTACCTAATTTCTGATTCATAACATCAACTAAATCAAGCATTGCTTGTTTTCGGTTTTTAAATAAATCCATGTCATGATCTCTTATAATATAATGTAAAGTAGTTTTTTCTACTTCCCCTTCCATATTGTGTAAATGAAAAAAACCTTCATATCCAGTAGTTTTTTCTGGAACTTCATTTTCAGGTAAAGCATTAATAAACTCACTAGCAATTGTCATTGAGTTGATCATTTTTCCTTTGGCATAACCAGGGTGAACAATTTTACCATTAATTGTAATTTTGGCCCCTGCTGCATTGAAGTTTTCGTATTCTAATTCACCAATTTGACTACCATCCATAGTGTAAGCCCATTCAGCCCCAAATTTTTCAACATCAAATAGGTGAGCACCCTTACCAACTTCTTCATCTGGTGTAAAACAAATACGTATTTTACCGTGTTTTAATTCAGGGTTTTGAATTAAATATTCCATTGCAGAAACGATTTCAGTAACTCCAGCTTTATCATCGGCACCAAGTAAAGTAGTACCGTCAGTTGTAATTATAGTTTGACCTTTATATTGTAATAAATCTTCAAAATAATTAGGAGATAAAACAATGTTTTCTTTTTCATTTAAAAGAATATCTTTTCCGTCATAATTTTCATGAATTTGTGGTTTTACATTTGCTCCAGTAAAATCAGGACTAGTATCAATATGCGCAACAAAACCGATAGTTGGTACATTATAATCTATATTACTAGGTAATGTAGCCATTAAATAACAATTGCTATCTAATTCAACATCAACCATACCAATTTCTTTTAATTCTTTTTCAAGAACTTTAGCAAGATCCCATTGCTTTTCAGTACTAGGGAAAGCAGGGTTGTTAGGATCACTTTCGGTATCAATTGTTACGTACTTTATAAATCGATCAATTATATGTTGTTTGTTCATTGTTTTAATTTTAAAAATCCAAAAATACTTATTTCAACTGTATTTCGTTAATTAAATTTATGGCTTTGCAAATACGTTCATCAACTAAATCATCACCATAAACTTCTGTTTTTATATGCAAAAAATTATCACTATTTACTTTGGTGAAAACATTTAATATATGATAAGGATATTTTCCTTTTTTTCCTTTAGCTAAACTATAATAGGAGTCTCTATTAAATAACTTGAAATCTTTTGTTTTTACTTCTTGTAATTTCATTTTGGTATTATCAGCTGAAACCTTTTGCTTAAAAGTAGCATCAATAAATGTAGGAGAATGAATTAAAGAAGCATCTAATAAAGTAGTCTTGGTAAGACTTAATGTGGTATCTGCTGCATAAATAGAAGTTTGTCCATTATCATAATATAGATTAACCTTCCATTTTTTTGGTAGTTTTATAGCAAATAGGTTTCTATAATCATCAAATTTTTTTAAACCAGAATAACTTGAACCAACTGAGCAATTAAAATCTTTTTTTAATTCAGAAGAGCCACAAGATATAAAGAGTGAAAAAAGGAAAAGGGCAATAAATTTTTTCATAATACTGAATTTGTCAATATTTTTAGTTAGTTTCTAGTTGTTTTTAAAATAAGCAATGAGCAAATCTACTACATAACTGTAAGATTTAATCCCATTAGCTTGATTGTTTGCTTTTAAATATGAATTATAGCCTTTCTTTAGATAAGGTTCAATAGGATTGTCAAATTGTTTCCAGTGTAAATAACTGTTTTTATAATCTTTAAAAACACCTTTGTTTACTGTTTTTTTTAGAGTATTAGCAAGTTTTTTGTCTCGTTTGTGTAGCTCATTTATACAATAACGAAAAGCCATTCTATAACCAGCATATTTAAAATAAATATCATTATTGTTTATGCAAGCTAAAAAACCTACAAAGTTAGCATCGTTTTCAGCAGACCAACCTATTTGATGTGCCATCTCATGACAAGTAGTAGAGGCATATCCTGTTTTAGGAATTTGATTGTTTACCTGAGCTTCTCCTGTTATTGGATTAATGTATCCAGATGTGCCATTGTATGATTGTAACAAACTAACTAATGAACTTTTTACAGATGATGTTTTATAGGAAAGTTGTGGATAAATCTTAGCTAATTCATCAAAACCATCAGGAGCTAATTGGTATATTTTTTTTGAAGAATATGGTACAATAACTTCTAGCGTATCATTTTGAGTAATTTGAAAATGAACTTTTGTTAATTGAGTTGCTATTTTTTCCGTAGCATTATAAAGCTGACTAGTAGTGTATTCAGATTGTTGCAATCCTAAGTTTTTTGCCAAAGGTTCTCTAAAATAATTCAAGCCCCAAAAAGTATAAAAACAAAAATAAATTACAGAAAAAAACGAAAGAAGTTTTAGTAATTGAGGAATGAAAGTTGTAAATTTAGTTTTGATTAATTTATAAAGTCCTTTTATAAAAAGAAGTATTAAAAGAAGCCCTATAATATCACCAAAAGAAAAAGGAATCCATCCTAAAATTATACGAAGTGTTTTTGATATTATTTTATAAATCCCATTGCTATAATACTGCTCAATCCAAATTGGTTTTTGGCTTAGAAATTGCACTAATAGTACTTGAATAGGTAATAATATTGCTAATAAAATGTTTGTTTTAGAGTATTTCATTGCCATCAAAAATAATAAAGATAGAACGTTATCAACAAGTTAATAACAATTTTGTTTACAAAAAATGTGTAAAAAGAAAGTTGAGGTTAGCTCCTACAAATATCATCATAAAAAATTACATTTGTCGTCATGGAGAAAATGCAATCAGTTAGAGGTACAAAAATAGATAAAGCACGTATTGTTAGTTTAGAAAAAGGGAAGCTTCCACCACAAGCTTTAGACCTTGAAGAAGCTGTTTTAGGTGCTATGATGATTGATAAAAAAGGAATTGATACCGTAATTGATATTTTACACCCTGAAGCGTTTTACGACAAACGTCATCAAGAAATTTACACTGCTATTTATGCACTTTTCCAAAATTCTGAACCTATTGATTTATTATCAGTATCAAATCAGTTAAGGAAAAATGCAAAATTGGAATTAGTAGGTGGCGACTTTTATATTATAGGTTTAACTCAAAAAGTAGCTTCATCTGCTCATATTGAATTCCACTCAAGAATTATTCTTGAAAAATATATTCAACGAAAGTTGATTACCATTTCTTCTGAAATCATTGAAAATGCATATGATGAAACTGTTGATGTTTTTGATTTATTAGATGATGCTGAAGGGAAATTATTTGAGGTAACACAAGGTAACCTTAAGAAAGGGGCAGAAAAAGCTGATTCATTAGTGCAACAATCAATCACAAAAATCCAGGAAATTTCTACCAAAGAAGGAATGAGTGGATTGGCAACAGGATTTACAAAATTAGATGCATTAACTTCTGGTTGGCAACCTTCCGATTTAATTATTATTGCAGCTCGACCTGGTATGGGAAAAACTGCCTTTGTAATATCGATGGCAAAAAATATGGCTATTGATTTTAATCATGCAGTTGCAGTGTTTTCATTAGAGATGTCATCTGTACAATTAATAACCCGTATGATTTCTTCTGAAACAGGGTTAACATCTGAGAAATTACGTAAAGGAAATCTTGAGCCTCATGAGTGGGAGCAATTAAATGTTAAGGTTAAAAAACTATCTGATGCTCCAATTTTTATTGATGATACTCCAGCATTATCAATTTTTGATTTACGAGCAAAAGCACGACGTTTAGTGTCGCAGCATGATGTTAAAATATTAGTTATTGATTATTTACAGTTAATGACAGCTGGTGGGTCAGGGGGTAATCGTGAACAGGAAATTTCTACTATTTCGCGAAACTTAAAAGCTCTTGGTAAAGAATTAAATATTCCAGTTATTGCTTTATCACAATTATCACGTTCGGTAGAAACTCGTGGAGGTAGTAAACGACCATTATTGTCCGATCTTCGTGAATCTGGAGCAATTGAGCAAGATGCCGATATTGTATCGTTTATTTTTAGACCTGAGTATTATGGAATGACTGAGTGGGATGATGATGATCATTCTCCATGTGAAGGACAAGGAGAATTTATTGTTGCAAAACATCGTAATGGTGGATTGGATAATATACGTTTGAAGTTTACTGGACATTTAGCTAAATTCTCAGATTTAGAAGAAGGATTTAGTAGTGAATTCCAATCAAGTATGAATTCAAGTTTTAATGATGAAGTTGCATCAAACAATTTTACTTCTCCTGAAGATGCTTTTGGTCCTTCTGATAATGGAGGAATGGATGATGTTCCTTTTTAAAATAATAAACAAATTATAAAGTTATAGAAATACACAGTTACATAAATGTAATTGTGTATTTTAGTTTTTGAAATGAAGAAAACGATATA
>JBELFC010000190.1:0-5494 GCA_042093175.1 Tenacibaculum sp.
ATGCTTATGGAATAAAATAGCGATAATTTCAGGATCGTTTTGAAACACTCCACATCCCCAAGCTCCTAATATTAATGTTTGATAGCCTTCTTTAGCACATATAGATAACATCTTTTCAATTCTTAAATCCATTATATCGGTAATAGAACCTAACAAATCCTGCTCTTTTAATTTTATTACACCTTTATTCACAGCTGCAGAGGTTATAAAACCGCAAGTAGTATAGTTTTTAATTAAGTCACCTTTTCGATTTCTGAAAACAGGCACATTAGGACTATGAATCATACTATCGGTATAAATACATGATTTCATATTTCTGTGAGTAGTGTAAAATTCATAAGCTTTCATTTGACTTGCATATAAAGCTGAAGAAACAGATAAACTTTCTTCTTGAGCTAATGCACCGTTTAAAAAACCTCCTCCAGGATTTTTGGCAGAAGCAAAATTTAAACACATTATTTTATTCTCACTTTTTTTTGATAACCTTATTATGCTACTAATTGAATCTTCATTGATAATTGTAAATTCAGTTTTAATATTATTTTTTAAATCAACTGTTTTTTTAAGACTATCTAACTCTATTGAAGTAAAAAACCTAGTGTTACTTATAGATTTTTCAATTTCAGAACCTATTGTTATTTTATTGTTTTCTGTGTCTAAATAAAAACCTTGTTCAATTATATTAAGAGTTTCTTGTGCTTTTATTTTTCTTGTTGACTTTTTCATAGCAATTTTAATCTTTTATTCACTTCATTATCTTTACTTAGAAAGGGCTTCTCTTCAGGTACTATTAGTTTATCTAGTTCTTTATTTAAAACGTACTGATGTTGCTCTTTAACAAATTGAGAAATGTCTTCAATTTCTATAATGTCTTCAGTTGCATATTTTATGATTTCATTATTTCTAATTCCAATTTGTATAGCTCTTCTATCTATTTTATCTCCATAAGGATTATGATCAGGGTCCCATTGTAAACGTATTGAAGAATTTTTTACCTGCTCTTGCCAGTTTTCAAGTGTTGTATAGATGTCTTCTTGATAATTAGAATAAACAGCTTTACTTAAATAACGTTCAAAAGCTTCTCTTTTTAGGTGAATAGCCAATACGATTTCTTGCCCTTCTTTTGTACCCCAACCATTTCTGTACATCATCCATAAAAAGTTAGGTTTTATCCATGTCATACGTGTATATTTAAAAGGTCCACCGAAGTATTGGTTGTTCATAGCAAAATTCCCAATAGCAGGACGATATGACTGGTATACAATCACTTTTTCATCATCATACTGTGCCATTATATGGTGTCCTTCATTTGGCCACTCTTTTATTTGTTCTTTATATAGCTTTGTTTTAAGTTTCATTTTTATGTTTTTAATTGGTCAATGTGTAATTGTACCAGATCATTTTCTGTTTGTTTAAAGTTTTCTCCAATAAAAACTTTAATAATTTCTATTTTGTTGATAATGTTTTGGTTGAAGTTTTCTAAGTTTTCAGAAGGAACCCAAAGTTCATTATGAATTTTTCCACCAACATTTTCTACTTTATACTTTTTGAATTCTTCTTCCGTAATTTCAAATTTTGTTACAAAACCTAAATAGTTACCAAATTCATCTGTTGTATTCCATTTTGAAGCTATTTCTGCAGCATACTCTTCATTTAAAACAGGATAGAATATTGGTTGCCATTCAAGTCTTGGAGGGAAGGCTTTGTAATCATTTTCAGCAATTAAAATTAATTCCTTCTCGCCGATAGGTCTGTATAATGTGCTTGTTTTCATAATTCATTTTTTATTACTTCTTCTAATTTTATTTGTATACAATTTTCACCATCAAAAGTTTTAAAGCTATCAGTGGTAAAAATTTCAGAAAAATGTTTTTTAAGTTCCTTAAACCCTTTACTAAATATCCCATGGCTTACAGCTAAGTATAAATTTCCAGCATTTTTAGCTTTCAATTCTTCTGCTAAGCCTAAAAATGTGCCACCACCATCGCAAATATCATCTACGAGTAAGCAATCTTTTCCTTTTAAATCTTCAGCATATACTTTAAATCCTGATAATTTTCCTGTTTTTACATCTCTACTTTTTGAACATTCTACTACTTCATAGTTCTGTAAATAAGAAGCTACTTTGTATATTTTTTTTAAAGCACCGCCATCTGGTGATATTAATATTAATTCATCTGATAGTTTATTAGTAACTAGTTCTATAAATTTATAATTGTCAATTACCTTACAGTTGTTTAATAGGGCAGGAGTAACTTCTGAATGTGGGTCAAAAACAGTAACCGATTGGTAGTTTTGACTATTAATTACTTCTGCATATACTTTTACCGATAATGGTTCTCCACTAGTCATTAATCTATCTTGACGTGCCGCTGGAAAATAGGGGAGTACCAAATTTAATTTTTCAACTCCCATATTTTTAAGTGCATTGGTAGCCAGCAAAAGAGTTCCAATATCATTAAATGATTGAACACGATGTGTAATAGTAACTTGTTCTATGTTTTCTAAATCAGTTATGATTTTAACATGTGGTTCACCTCCTGAAAAGGTAAAAAACTCAAATTCTACACTGTTTGAATTACCAAAAGGAACGAATTGTTTGTCTAAATTTAAAATCATATTGCGTTATTTTTACGCAAAAATAGAAAAGTTTTTTAGTTTAGAAAAATATTTTGTGTTTTTTTTACGCAAACTTAATTTCGAAATGGAATCCGTTCTCTTCTAGGTCTTTATATTTTTCGTCATTAAACTTAAAAAGTTTTGCTGGACGACCACTTGAAGGCTGGTGAATTTTATCAGTTTCAATTAGAATACCAAAACTGAGTATTTTTTTTCTAAAATTGCGACGGTCAATTTTTCTGTTTAAAATAGTTTGATAGAGGTTTTCTAAATCAGAGAAAGGAAATTCGTTATTTAATAACTCAAAACCAATAGGTTGGTAGTTGATTTTATTTTGTAGTCTTCTTAAGGCAGTTTTTAAAATGGTATCATGATCAAAAGCAAGCTCAGGAAGCTTACTGATAGAAAACCATTGTGCTTCATCAGCATCTGTATCTGCAGAAATTTTAAAATTATTTGGACTCACTAACCCAAAATAAGTTACTGATACTACTCTGTTACGGGGATCACGTCCAGGTTTTCCAAATGTGTATAATTGTTCTAAATAATCAATTGTAACTCCTGTTTCTTCTGCTAGTTCTCTTTGAACGGCATCTTCTAAAGATTCGTTTTCTAAAACCAATCCACCAGGTAATGCCCATGATCCTTTGAAGGGTTGAACACCTCTTTTAATTAATAAAACGGACAGCTCTTTTTGTTCGTAACCAAATACAACAGCATCTACGGCAACTTTAATATTTTGTGGTATTTTCATTTAGTGTTGAATTTACACAAAATTACAAAAGTTTTATTTGTTTTTATGAGGTAAAAAACTCTCTTATATAAAAAAGAGAGTTTTATTTAAAATTATACTTTGTGTTATTAAGCTATTTTTTTTTCCATGTTTTTAATGCGTTTACAGCTTCATCAGTGTAATCAGTAAATAAACCATCAATACCTGCATCAAAAAATAAATGATATTCAGCTTCGGGGTTTTGGTTACTCCATTGTTTATTTTCATTTCTAAAAGTATATGGATGTACCAGTAAGTTATTTTTATGAGCAAGTTTAACAAAGTTAGTTGGTGGTAGTAAAGTATGTGTTCCTTTTTCATCTGTTTTATATGAAATAATAAAAGGTTTCCATGGGCCAATACCATCAGCATAAGTTGCAGTGAATTTCATGCCTTCTTCGGTTGTAAAGAATTCATAAGTTCTTTGATCTCCTTTTACATGAAAATCATAGGGAGCAACATAAGAAATAAAATCACCGGATGAAACGTTGAAATTTAATGAGCCGTCTTTTTTTATAGAATAGGTAGATATAAGTTGTACTAGCTTTACAGATAGTTTAGTGTTTAAATATTGTAGTGGTTCAACTTCAAAGCATTGTACATATACAAGAGAATCTTTATCGTCTAGATTATTTTCTTGTAAAGCTTTAATTAGTTTATTTTCCATGAAGTGAGAACCAAAAAAGGAGTTGTGAAAATATGGATGTTTAATTTCGGGATAAATACCTGTAAGCTTCTCGTTGTTTTGTATTCTATTTTTGGTTAATTCAATTACTTCTTTAAATGTTGGGATATTAAATTGATTATCAAAATTAGTTGGTCTTCCGTTATAAGCTTGTTTGGCTTTTAATTTTTTTATTTGAGCTAAAGTAAAATCAATAGCAAACCAATCCGTAACCATTTTTCCATCTACGTTTTTTGTAGTTTTCAAGTTAGCAAATTCGGCAACTTCTGAAACATTAGTAGTACCGGATAACATAGGTTCATGCCTAACAATTAAATGACCATCTTTTGTAAGCACTAAATCAGGTTCAATAAAATCAGCACCTAATTCAATAGCTTTTTTATAACCTTCAATGGTGTGTTCAGGTAAAATTGACTGTGCGCCTCTATGCGCTATTATTACTATTTTTTTTGAGTTTTGATCATTTGCTTCGTGGTCTTTGCAAGAAAAGATAACGATGAACATTAAAAGTAAAAAAGAGGATATCGAGAATAATTTCATGAGGGGGCTTTTTAGTTGTAACAAAAAAATGAAACTAATATGAGTTTATTGTAAAGTAAGTATTATTTAACTACAAACATTACAATCATCCTTATCTTGAATTTCACCTACTAGTTTTCCTTCTTCATTTAAAACATAGCCACAGCAGTCCATAAAGCCTTGGGCGATTAGTTTTCTAGCGCGTTGTATTTGAGATTTTGTTGTAGATAAACTTTGATTTAAATAGTTAGCTACTTCTTGTTGTTTTAACCCCTTTATATCGGATAAAAATAAAGGGTCTCGATATTTTTTAGGTAAGTTTTGTAAGATACCACGTAAGCAATCTTTTTCAGTATGATTATTTTCTTCAATATAAGTTTCTGTTTCTGAATTTGTAAATTCAGAAGTTTTATTGGTGCTTTTAAAATAATCCATAGTTGAATTTCTAGCAATACTGAAAATCCAAGGCTTTAGTTTTGTGATATCTTTTAGTGTATGGAGTTTGGTGTGTATTTTTATAAAAGTGTCTTGTAAAATATCTTCAGTAACTGCCGTGTTTTTTACTTTACTTAGAATAAAGTTTCTAAGATCACCAGCATATTTAGTCCAAACCTGTTTTGTTGTCATTATTATTGGTTTATTAAAAAACAGAAACTACTCTTAAAGGTAAGAATAATTTCTGTTATTGAGTTAACAAATTAATTGATTAACAGTTGCAATTGTTACAAGTACAGTTTTCGCAAGTACAATTTAAGCAACTTCCAGTTTTACATCCTTCACAAGTGCAAGTACATTGTTTTTTATATTTCATGGTGTTTATATTTTAAATTCATATAGTAGACCAGAAATACTTTAAAAAGATGCAATGAAGGATTTCAAAACAGCTAATCATTTTATAT
>JBELFC010000191.1:0-5440 GCA_042093175.1 Tenacibaculum sp.
GTTTTATTACTATCGCATCCGATAAACAATATTATTATAATAATTAAAAATATTTCTTTCATTAAAAAGTAATTTTTTAGTTGCATACAATACTAAAAATTAGCAAAAGTTTTTTTAATCCGAAACTAACTAAGTCCTAGTCAAATTCACTAAAATTATAATTATTTACAAAACCCAAAATAAAATAGCTATAACAAGCATGAATCTTAAATTAATCGTTTAATTTAAAAACTTGGTTCCTAACATTTCTGAAGCATCCATTACAATCATTTTAGCAGAAGTATCTTCTGTACGTATTAATTGCCTTAAAGTACTCAATCTATTTATTGGAACTGTAACAAATATCATGTGTTTTTCCTGAGTTAAACTTAAATTATTCCCTTTAATTAAAGTCCCATTTACCCCAATTTTTTCATTTATTAACAAACCAATAGCTTCTAAATTGTTTGGTGAAGAAATATGAACTATTCGACCATTAGGTCGTCCTGTTAAAATAACGTCTACCATTTTTGTAGTAATAAAAATACTAATCATACTCCATAATGCTAATTCAACATTATTGAAAACAAATCCTGTAGCTACAACAACAATAGAATCTAAAATAAGAATTACGGTTCCTGTTTTTAATGATGTTTTAGAGGTTATTATTCTTGCTATTATCGTTCCTCCACCTGCTGAACCACCTCCTTTAAATATAAAACCAATTCCGGCTCCAACAAATACTCCACCATATAAAGTAGCTAATAAAGGTTCATTACTTAATGGTTCTAAACCAACAAAGTGAGAAAGTGTGTCTATAAATGCACTAATTAATAAAATAGCTATCGTACTTTTTATAGCAAAATACTTTCCTAAATACTTTATACTTACCAACAACAAAGGAATATTTATAATTGCAAATAATATACCTATAGATATTTTAAAAAGACTATTAAAAATAATAGCTAAACCTCCTGTTCCTCCCATAGCAATACTATTAGGACTCAAGAAACCAACAACTCCAAATGCCATTAAAGCACAACCTACAATTATAAAAGTATAATTAAAAAATTCTTTTTTCATTCTAAAAATATATAAGCTGCAAAGTTAAAACAATCTACTAGTTGGCAACGGATAAAACGGTTGATTATAATACTATTTTACCTTATTCTGTTAATAATTCAACTAAACAAATACTCGTCTTCAGAAACAAAAACTAATTAAATTTCAACTAACTTTTCAGCAGCTGCAATTAATGTTTCGTCAGTCTTTGCAAAACAAAATCTCAACATTTGTTTATCAGTTGAATCTTTATAAAATACGGAAATAGGAATAGCTGCAACTCCATGCTTTACTATTAGCTCTTTAGCAAAATCCATATCTCCTTTTGTACTAATTTGTTTATAATTTACAACTTGAAAATATGTTCCCTCACAGGGTAGTAATTCAAACTTGCTATTTTTTAATAAATTTTGAAATAAAGTTCTTTTACTAATATACATTTTTTCAATTTCATTGAAATCAACAATGTCTAAGTATTCAGAAATAGCATGTTGTGATAAGCTACTAATGCTAAAAACTAAAAATTGATGTATTTTTTTTATTTCTAACATTAACTTTTCTGGAGCTATTAAATAGCCAACTTTCCATCCAGTAACATGTAATGATTTTCCAAAAGAAGATGCTACAATTGCTTTATCTCTTAATTTGGGTCTTGTATTTATAGAAATATGAGGGTGTGAAAATGAAATATATTCATACACTTCATCACTAAGTAATAATATATGATCATGCTTTTCTAAAAGACTTTCTAGTGCTTGAAATTCACTTTCTTTCCAAATTTTCCCCGTAGGATTATGAGGGTTATTTATTATAATTAATTTTGTATTCTTAGTAATTGCGTCTTCAATTCTATTAAAGTTAGGAGAATAATCATCATTTAAAGAAATACGTACAGGCTTACCTCCTGCTACAAGTACTGAAGGCTCATAACTATCGTAACTAGGGTCTAAAATAATTACTTCATCATTGTTTTTAACAAATGAATTAATAACCGTGTAAATACCTTGTGTAGCACCTGCTGTTATTAACACTTCAGAAGCAATATTAACTTTACGCTTATAATTTTTAAATGTTAACGATGCTATATTCTCTAATAATGAAGGCAAACCGTTCATTGGAGTATATTGATGAACATTTTTGCCTATTAGATTTTTAGTTATATTCAATAAACGCTCATCAACAGGGAAATTAGGAAACCCTTGCGATAAATTTATGGCTCCATGTTTGTTCGCTAATTGCGACATTATAGAGAATATACTTGTAGGTGTATTTGGTAGTTTAGACATTTCTAGTTAATCTTTTTACTAAAGTAATAAACTCGAATAACTATATGCCCATTAACTATTTTTTCTTTTTTAGAGTTTCATCTTTTATTAGTGAGCTTTTCGTTTCATTTAAATAATTAGCCACTAACTTATCTATCAATTCTTCTTTTGTTAAATGATGAAATATTGTTTTTATTTTAGCTTTAAAATCTTGAGAAACCTCTCTATTTGGTTTAGTTTTAAATATTTTCTTAGCCCAAATAAGTCCGTTGTTTTCTTCAATACTCTTTGCATCTGCCTTTTTAAAGGGCTTAAATACAATGTCTAACTCAGCTTCAAAATCAGCTATATCTTCTACTTCTTCTTCTTGAATAATAGTTAATGATAACCCATTTGCTCCAGCTCTAGCTGTTCGCCCACTTCTATGAACATAGGCATCATAAGTATCAGGTAAATGATAATTAACTACATAAGAAACGTCTTTTACATCAATACCTCTTGCTGCTAAATCAGTAGCAACTAATATATCAATAAAACCTTCTCTAAATTGCCCCATGATACGATCACGAATTCCTTGTGTTAAACTACCATGAATAGCACCAGATGAAAACTTATTTATAGCTAATTTTTTAGCTAGTTTATTAACAGCTGCTTTTGTTTTACAAAATATAATTCCTCGTTCTCCAATTTTAGAATTTAAAAAATGAAGTAATACATCTAACTTTTCAATAGGTTCAACAACTACATATTGATGATCAATACTTTTATTACCAACTGTTGCCATATCTGCTTCAATTTGAAGCACATGTTTAGACATATAATTTTGAACCAATTGTTTTATAGCTCCAGGCATCGTAGCTGTAAATAATAATGTTCTTCTTAATTTTGGTATTTCTTTTATAACATTATCTAACTCTTCTTTTAAAGCACTTACCATTTCATCAGCCTCATCTAAAATGAAATAAGAAATATTTTTAACATTAATAGCTTCACGTTTTATTAAATCTGCTAAACGACCAGGAGTAGCTACTACAATATGAGTATCTTCTTTTAAACGCTCTATTTGAGATTTTACAGGAACTCCTCCATTAATAGAAGCTATAGAAATATTAGAATTCTCTGGAACAATAGCTTCTAAATTGTTGAAAATTTGTTGACTTAACTCTCTAGTTGGTGCTAAAATAACAGCTTGAATATGGCTTTTCTCTTCTTTTATTAATTGTAATAATGGCAATCCAAAAGCAATTGTTTTACCTGTACCTGTTTTAGACAAAGCAACTACATCTCTTTTTTGATGTAAAATTACAGGGATTACCTTTTCCTGAACAAGTGTAGGAATTTTAATATCTAAAGTATTTAATGCTTTTATTAAAAAAGGGTTAACTCCTAATTCTTTAAATGTAGTGGCCATAATTTTATTTTTATTCTTTACAATTGGTGTTCTAATTAAAAGAAATTAATGTTAAACTATTATTAGACCGCGAAACTACTTCTTTTTAATCAATATTACTTTGAGAGTAGTTCTATATTTTATAGAATTTCTTGAGTTTTGTTAAAATCTAAACTATTTATATCAAAAAACTATTAAGTAGTTATAGTTTAAGAATTTTATTAATCGGAATTGGTAAGTGAACTCCTTCACTAAGAAAACGTTTATGAACTGATTCTTTTAAAGCGCATTTAGTTTTAAACTCTAAAAAAGGTTCATTTAACCAAACATAGGCTCTCATATGAATATGATCAGGATGAACATCAATTACACGTACATCTACCTGATTAGAAGAAGTTAATACTTGTGCAGGTGTTCTATTATCAATTACATTTGGTTGTTTTATAGCTTCTTCTTGAATAATTTGTCTTGCTAAATCAATATCAGCCTTTAATCCTATTTTAAAATTATTGAAACTTAAAATATTAGAATCTTCAATCGTATGGTTTAATACTGAATCAGTACTAATTACCGAATTAGGAATAATCAATCTTTTATTTTCAAAATTATTAATTACCGTATGTCTAAGCGTTATATCTTCAACTATTCCCATTCGTTGCTCATCTAGTTTAATATAATCTCCTACTCTAAATGGACGAAAAATAACGATGAATGCTCCAGCAATTAAATTAGATAAAGCTGCTTGTGCAGCAAAACCAATAATAGCTGCAAGTATTCCTGCCCCTGAAAAAATAAAAGAAGCTTTGTTTCTAAAAAGAGGCACCGTCATAATAATATACATGATTCCCAGAACACCAATAATAAACTTAATTGAGTTTCTTAAAAACTGAATACTTGTTCCACCAAATCTATCTCTTTTTCTATATTTTATTATTTGTAAAATAATATATCGAATTCCTCTAGATATTAACCAAGCTATAAAAACTACAAGAATAATATAAGCTATGATTCCTATAAAAGAATCTAAATCAAATTGATATGTAAATAAATCTTTCATTATTTTGAAAGGTTAAACGCTTTGGTTGCATGAATTGTTGTTGTATCAAAAACTGGGATTGACACATCTTCTTGCTGAATTAATAAAGGTATTTCAGTACATCCTAAAATGACTCCTTCAGCTCCTTCTTTTTCTAGCTTATTAATGATTGTAATATATGCTTCTTTTGAGGTAGCTTTTAATACTCCTTTAGATAACTCATCATAAATAATTGTATGAACTATTTCTCTATCTGCTTTTTCAGGAATAATAACCTCTATGCCCATACTCTTCAATACATCAATATAAAATGTTTTTTCCATGGTATATTTTGTACCTAATAAAGCTACTTTAGATATTTTTTTTTCTAAAATTTGTTCACCTGTGGCTTCAGCAATATGAATTACTGGTATTTGTACCACTTTCCTAATAGCTTCAATAGTTAAATGCATGGTGTTTGCACAAATTAATATACAAGTAGCTCCAGCATTTTCTAAACTTTTAGCAGCATTGGCCATTATACCATCTAAAACATCCCATTTACCCTCAGATTGGAGCTTAGATATTTCTCCAAAATCAACAGAATTAATAATTACTTTAGCCGAATGTTTATCACCATATTCTTTACTAGCTAAGTTATTTAAAACTTGATAGTACATGATTGTTGACTGTGGAGTTATACCTCCAATTAATCCTATTGTTTTCATT
>JBELFC010000192.1:0-5368 GCA_042093175.1 Tenacibaculum sp.
AATAGACTAAAAAAACAATTCTTTTTTTGTGAAAAATCTCAAAAAAATTACTTTTTTTTAAAATAATAAAGGCGTCAGTATTACTGACGCCTTTATTATTTAACTTATAATTTGCTACTCTATTTTTATCTGGTTGAGATATTGTATAACTCAAAATTAGTGTGTCTTTAATTATTAATAATCTTTTGTAAGTTACAAGATTATTTTTTAATCAATAAAACTACCCTTTTACACTCTCAGGATTATATCCTAAATATGGTACATCTTTTTCTTTAAAAATGATTCCATATTCTTCTAACTCTTTCAAAATAGGTTCATATACTTCTTTATTTATTGGTAACTGAACTCCAGGAGTAGTAATATCTCCGTTTAAAATTCGTAACGCTGCCATAGCAACTGGTAATCCTACTGTTTTAGCCATCGCAGTATACGTTTGATCATCACCTTTAATAATCATACTACTTTCAACCTGATGCTTACCTCCATCTTTCTCATAACCAAAAATATGGTGCATTACAATCATATCTTTATCTTCTTTTTCTAAAGTCCAAGAATCCATTAATATTTTTTGTAAAATTTGAGCTGGTGTTGCATTCTTTAAGTTTACTTTCTTAACTCCATTGAAAATATCCAGCTCTAAAAACTTATCCCACATTATATCATCTTGGTCAATCTTTAAATAAGAGCGAAACTTTAACTCAACCGAATCAGAAGGAGAATATGCTAAAAACAAGTTCGTAAAATCACGGTAACTCATATTTTCAGAATCTTCAATAGTATAAGAATCATCAGTCATCCCCAATTGAACAAACACATTCCAAGCTCTAGAAAAACCAACTTTACGTACCGTTCCTCTGTACATTGTTTTAATGTCTTCCAATCCATAAATACTTCTATACTTTAAAGAATCTCTATTAGCATAAGCTTCAAATTTCCCACTTCCATTAATCGTTAAAAATTCAGTTCTTCTAAATAATTTATGGTAAGGTATATACTTATAAGTTCCTTCTTGAATAAACATCGAAGCACCTCCTTGTCCTGCTAAAACTACATTTCTTGGATTCCAAGTAAACTTATAATTCCATAAATTAGTATCACTCTCAGGAGCTACCAAACCTCCACAAAACGATTCAAATAGTAACATTTTACCTGAATCATCTTTAATTCTATCAATCACTTGCATAGCACTCATATGATCAATACCTGGATCTAAACCAATCTCGTTCATAAATACTAAGCCCTTCGATTTTACTTGAGTATCCAAAGCTTTCATCTCTTCAGAAATATAAGATGCAGTAACCATATGTTTACTATAAGTAACACAATCTTTAGCTACCTCTATATGGAAACGTGCAGGCAACATCGATATCACAATATCAGCTTTTTTTATAGCGGCTACTCTTTCCTCTTCTTTAAATACATCTAACTTAATTGCTGATGCATTTTTGTGCCCATTAATTTTCGACAATGCATTTTCTTCTGATACATCTCCAATAGTAATATGTAAATTTTCTATTGAAGACTTATCTAACAAATATTTTATAAGCGAAGAACTAGATCTTCCAGCACCAATAATCAATATATTTTTCATCTATATAATGTACTTTTGTTCTTATTAATTTAGGGTAGCAATATCGTTAAAAAAGTTTAATTTTAAACAAAAACTTTAAAAATGTATAAAAATTTAACAACAGCTTCGGTTTTAGGGGCACTAGCAGTGGTTCTAGGCGCATTTGGTGCACACGCTTTAAAAAATAAATTAAGCCCAGAAGCTTTAAATAGCTTTGAAACTGCAGTAAAATATCAAATGTATCATGCTCTTTTTTTATTATTCATAAATGTAAGTACTCAAATAACCACCTCCTTTAAAAATAAAATAAGTCTTTTAGTAATCATTGGTATTATTTTATTCTCTGGATCTATCTACGCTATACAGCTATTAAGTATTCCTGCTAAGTATATTTGGTTCATTACACCATTGGGGGGATTATTATTAATTTTAGGTTGGTTTTTAACCTCTTTTTACTTTTTAAAGAAAGTTATTAAGAATGAATAGTTAATAAAATTTGCTGATGTATCAGGTGTTTTAACAAAAAGAACTATTTTTGTCCCAAATAAAACACAACTAAAATATTTTAAGATGACAAATCTTGATGCGAAAACGATTTCGATAGACAGCCTAGGTATTAAAGATGCTACGGTGCGTTATCAATTGACTTCAGACGAGTTGCATGATATTACTATTGAAAAAGAACAAGGAGAAAATACTAGTTTTGGTGCATTAGCAGTTAAAACAGGTGAATTTACAGGACGTTCTCCTATGGATCGATTTATCGTTAAAGACGATATCACCAAAGATGAAATTTGGTGGGGAGATATAAACATCCCTTTCGATTCCGAAAAGTTTGATAAATTATACGATAAGGTTACTGCTTATCTTTCAAATAAAGAGGTTTTTGTTAGAGATAGTTATGCTTGTGCTGATGAAGACTATAAATTAAACATTAGAGTCGTAAACGAATATCCTTGGAGTAACATGTTTGCTTACAACATGTTTTTACGTCCAACAGAAGAAGAATTAAAAGGATTCTCTCCTGAATGGACCGTAGTTAATGCTCCTGGATTTATGGCTAATCCTGAAGTAGATGGTACACGTCAACATAATTTTGCTATTTTAAATTTTAGTAAAAAAATAGCTTTAATTGGAGGTACTGGGTATACTGGTGAAATTAAAAAAGGGATTTTCTCTGCTTTAAATTTCATTTTACCTGTTGATAAAAACACATTACCAATGCACTGTTCTGCAAACATCGGAAAAGACGGTGATACTGCCATTTTCTTTGGTTTATCAGGTACTGGTAAAACTACTTTATCTACAGATCCAAACCGTAGTTTAATTGGAGACGATGAACATGGTTGGACTTCTGAAAATACTGTTTTTAACTTTGAAGGTGGTTGTTACGCTAAGGTAATTGACTTATCTCAAGAAAAAGAACCTGAAATTTACGGAGCAATAAAGCGTGGTGCTATATTAGAGAACATTGTAATGGATAAAAAAGGAGATGTTGATTTCCATAACACTTCAATTACTCAAAACACTCGTGTAAGCTACCCTATTTATCATATTGAAAATATTCAAAAACCATCAATAGGAAAGAATCCTAAAAACATTTTCTTTTTAACTGCTGATGCTTTTGGTGTATTGCCTCCAATATCTAAATTAACACCTGGTCAAGCTGCTTACCATTTTATTTCTGGTTACACAGCTAAAGTGGCAGGTACTGAAGCTGGAATTAACGAACCTTTACCAAGTTTTTCTGCTTGTTTTGGTGCTCCATTCATGCCTTTACATCCTACACGTTATGCTGAAATGCTAAGTAACAAAATGCAAGAAGCTGGTGTAAATGTATGGTTAATTAATACAGGATGGACTGGTGGTTCTTACGGTACAGGAAGTAGAATGAAATTAAAGCATACGCGTGCTATGATTACTGAAGCTTTAGAAGGTAAGCTAGAAAATGTTGAATTTGTACAACATCCAATATTTGGATTATCAATGCCAACAACTTGTGAAAATGTTCCTGATGAAGTTTTAAACCCTAAACAAACATGGGCAGACAAAGATGCTTATGATGCTAAAGCTATGGAATTAGCTACTTCATTTAGAAAGAATTTTGCTCAATTTGAAGAAATGGCAAGTGAAGAAATCATTAAAGGAGGGCCAATAGCTTAACTTAAAAAATATAAAAATTAAAGAAGCATCCTGTAAAGGGTGCTTTTTTTATGCAGAAATACTACTTATTTTAGCATTTATAAAAGAACACGGAATGACAGTACAAGGAAATATAGTTGACATTATTAATAGACGAATTTATAAGGGTGAAATTGAATGCAAAAACGGAAAAATAGTAACTATAAAAGAAGTTAATCATTCAATTGAAAACTATATTATTCCAGGTTTTATTGATGCACATATTCATATTGAAAGCTCTATGCTAGTTCCTTCTGAATTTGCAAAAATTGCAGTAACTCATGGAACAGTTGCTACTGTTTCTGACCCACATGAAATAGCAAATGTACTAGGAGTTAAAGGTGTTGATTTTATGATTGAAAACGGAAAAAAGGTTCCGCTAAAATTTAATTTTGGTGCTCCTTCATGTGTTCCTGCAACTTCTTTTGAAAGTGCTGGTGCTATTATTGATTCAGAGGATATAAAAAAAATGATGGAAAACCCTGACATCAAATATCTAGCTGAAATGATGAATTACCCAGGTGTTATATACTATGACACTGAAGTTCTAAAAAAAATAGCTTGGGCTAAACACTACAATAAACCTGTAGATGGCCACGCTCCTGGTTTAAGAGGTGATGATTTAACTAAGTATATCTCTGCAGGAATATATACAGATCATGAATGTTTTACTTATGAAGAAGCTTTAGAGAAACTTCAGAAAGGAATGAAAATTATTATTAGAGAAGGTAGTGCTGCTAAAAACTTTGATGCTTTAATTGATTTACTACCTGATCATTTCGAAAACATGATGTTTTGCTCTGATGATAAACACCCAGATGATTTATTAGTTGGTCATATTAATCAATTATGTAAACGTGCTGTAGCTAAAAACATTGATGTTTTTAAAGTATTACAAGCTGCATGTATAAATCCTGTAAAACATTATAATTTAGAAGTAGGTTTATTAAGAGAAGGAGATGATGCCGATTTTATAGTGGTTAACGATTTAAAAGAATTTAATGTTTTACAAAATTATATTAATGGAGAGTTAGTTGCTGAAAACGGAAAATCTTTTATTAAACCAGTAGCATTTGAAGTTTTAAATAATTTTAATACTGATAAGAAAACTATATCTGATTTTGAATTTTATTCATCTTCTGATAAAATAAGAGCTATTGAAGCTTTAGACGGAGAACTAATTACTAATGAAATTGAAGTAAATTCGTTAATTAAAGAAGGGAACTTAGTTTCTGACATAAATAATGATGTATTAAAAATGACGGTGGTAAATCGTTATCAAAACTCAGAGCCAGCTATTGCTTTTATTCAAAATTTCGGATTGAAAGAAGGTGCTATTGCTAGTTCTGTTGGCCATGATTCACATAATATTATAGCTGTAGGTGTTTCAGATGAAGCCATTTGTAAAGCTGTAAATCTTTTAATTGAAAACAAAGGTGGTATTTGTGCTATTTCTGATGCTTATGAGAAAGTTGTACCCTTACCTGTTGCTGGAATTATGAGTGACAAACCTGCAAATGAAATTGGAAAGGCCTATGCTGAATTAGATACCCTAGCAAAAAAACTAGGTAGTAAACTTCGTGCTCCATACATGACTTTGTCTTTTATGGCGTTGCT
>JBELFC010000193.1:0-5272 GCA_042093175.1 Tenacibaculum sp.
TGAGCCCGACGAGCTACCTACTGCTCTATCCCGCGATTTGCGGTTGCAAATATACGTCTTTTTTATCTTTATAAACAAATAAAAAGTACCTTTTTATTCTTTAAAAACCTAAACACTACAATTACAGATCATTAAAAACCTTTTTATTTTTTAAAAACGATGTATCTTTGCCTCATGATACACAAAGCAGGATTTGTAAATATTATTGGTAATCCAAACGTTGGAAAATCAACTTTAATGAACGCCTTCGTTGGTGAAAAACTTTCTATAATTACTCCTAAAGCGCAAACTACTAGACATCGTATTTTAGGTATTGTAAATAATGATAATTATCAAGTTGTTTTTTCTGACACACCAGGTATTATAAAACCAGCTTATGAGCTACAAGAATCTATGATGGATTTTGTAAAAGCTGCTTTTGAAGATGCTGATGTACTTATATATATGGTAGAGATGGGAGAAAAAGAGCTGAAAAACGAAGCTTTTTTCAATAAAATAATTCACAGTAAAATACCCGTAATTTTATTATTAAACAAGATAGATAAATCTAGTCAAGAAGAAGTAGAAGATAAAGTTAGCTACTGGAAAAACAAAGTTCCAAGTTCATTCATTTATGTAATTTCTGCTCTTGAAAAATTTAATATTGAAAATGTTTTTCAAAAAATTATCGAGCTTTTACCTGAAGGCCCAGCTTTTTATCCTAAAGACCAATTAACAGATAAACCTGAACGTTTTTTTGTAAACGAAAAAATTAGAGAAAAAATATTACAACATTATAAAAAAGAAATTCCTTATTCTGTTGAAATAGAAACAGAAAGTTTTACTGAAGAAGAAGATATTATAAAAATTCGTTCAGTAATTATGGTTGAACGTGATACCCAAAAAGGTATTATAATTGGTCATAAAGGAAGTGCAATTAAACGAGTTGGCACAGAAGCTCGTAAAGATTTACAGCGTTTTTTTGATAAAAAAGTTTTTCTTGATTTATATGTAAAAGTTAACAAAAACTGGCGTTCTAATGATAAACAATTAAAACGTTTTGGATATAAAGATTAACTTTATTTAATATTTTTCAAAATCTTTTTAGTAAACTCTTTAAGTTCATCCATCTGCCTTTTCCCAGTTGATTTACCTAAACTTCCTATAGCATATAATACAATCCATAGTAAAGGTAAAATTACAAGCATTACTATGGGAAAAAACCCACTTTTTTTTAAAGACCAATTACTATATGCAACTACAGCAAAAATTAAAAATGCAGTAGCAACACCAAAGTGTATAAACATAAACAACGTCCAAACCTGAGGCTTAGGACCAAACAATCCTTTAATTTTACTTCTATTTTCAGTTAATTCTTCAATTTCTATTTGTAATTGCGGTGACCAATAATGATTTTCTTTCTCAGGCACATCAACTATAATATGATTATCAACAACCTTCATTTTAAACTTCTGGTTTCCGTCTATATTCTTTTTTATTTTTTCAAGTAACAAATCGGCTTTCATTTCAAAATCTATTTGAAACCTTGGCTTTAAAAAAATTTGATTATATAATGTATCATCCATTACCTAGCTAATTGATTTTATCAAATTTACAATTTTAAAACAATTATTAACTAATCATAACATATACTTACACTTACACTAACTTTTAGTTAAAAAAGAACTTACAGCTTTGCCAGAACAGAAATATAAAAACCATGAAAAATTTAGCACAAAGTATTATTGCATTCTCTTTTTTATTCATTGCAAGTTGTAATGATGATCTTCCACCCTCTACTCCTGAAAACACTAATGTGAATTTTAAACATAAAACAACAATTAAAGTAGGCGGTGAAGGTGCGTCAGAAATAACTGCTTATGATGCGAAAACTAAAAAAATATTTATTGTAAATGTTGAAAAAAAAGAAATCTCAATTTATGATATAACAAATTTAGATACACCTATAAAAAAAACACCAATAACAATAACAAGTGGATCACCTAATAGTGTTAGTATATACAATGGTAAATTAGCTGTAGCAATTGAAAATAACAATAAACAAAGTAATGGAAAAATTGCACTTTACAACACAGAAAATCAATCATTAGAAGCTTCTTTTACTGTAGGGGCATTACCTGACATGGTTACTTTTTCTAAAGATGGAAAAATGATTGTTTGCGCAAACGAAGGTGAACCTAATAAAGATTACACTAATGACCCTTTAGGAAGTGTTAGTATTATTTCTATTGAAAACAAACAAATTACTACTCTTGATTTTTCTTCGTTTAACTCTCAAGAAGCTGAATTAGAAAGTAAAGGTTTTAGAGTATTTGGTCCTAATGCAACTTTAGCTAAAGATGTTGAACCAGAATACATAACTATTTCAGATGATTCAAAAACTGCTTGGGTTTCACTTCAAGAAAACAACGGAATTGCCAAAATAAATTTAATTACAAAAACAATAGAAACTATTTATCCTTTAGGTTTTAAAGACTATAGCATTGCTAAAAACTCAATTGACCCAAGTAATAAAGACGGTAAAAAAGAATTACGACAAGTACCTGTTTACGGAATGTATCAACCTGATGCTATAACTCATGTTACTATAAAAGGAATTGGTTATGTTATCTCAGCAAATGAAGGTGACGCTAGAGAGTATGATGGAACTCCGGGTTTTGTTAATGAAGAAAGAATTAAAAAAATAAAATTAGACCCAACCGTGTTTCCAACTGTAAATGATTATCAAAATGAAGCTAATTTAGGAAGATTAAAAATTGCTTTAGATATAGGTGATACTGATAATGACGGAGATTATGATAAATTATATTCTTATGGTGCACGCTCTTTTAGTATTTGGTCTGAAAATGGAAATTTAATTTACGACAGTGGAAATACAATTGCTAAAGAACTATTAGCAACTACATCTGATAAATTTAATGATGACGATAAAAGAAGTGACGATAAAGGTGCCGAACCTGAAAGTGTAGAAGTTTTAAATATAGCCAATCAACGTTATATTCTATTTGTTGGCCTTGAACGAACTGACCAAGTATTAGTATATGATATTTCTAATCCTGCAGCTCCAACATTTTTAACTATTTTATCTCATAATGGAGATGAAGCACCTGAAGGGTTATTAGCTATTCCATCAAAAGAGAGTCCTAATGGAAAAGATTTACTAATAGTATCTAATGAAGATAGTGGAACTGTTAGTATTTATGAAAATTTAAAATAAAATTTAAAAAAAAGTCAACTAAACAACTATTGGTGAGCAATCAATAGTTGTTTTGTTTTATAGAAACACTACCTTTGCAAAATGAGTAATATTATAGCAATAGTAGGAAGACCAAACGTAGGTAAATCTACCTTATTTAACCGTTTAGTTCAACGTAGAGAAGCAATAGTTGATTCTGTAAGTGGTGTTACAAGAGACAGGCACTATGGAAAATCAGAATGGAACGGTAAAGAATTTTCTGTAATTGATACAGGAGGATATGTAGTTGGGTCAGATGATATCTTTGAAGGTGAAATTAGAAAACAAGTACAATTAGCTATCGATGAAGCTGATATTATAGTATTTGTGGTAGATGTAGAGCAAGGAATTACTCCTATGGATGATGCTGTAGCTAAAATATTACGCCAAGTTAAAAAGCCTCTTTTTATGGCTGTTAACAAGGTAGACAACGCCATGAGAGACGCTGATGCTGTAGAGTTTTATAATCTTGGATTAGGTGATTATTATACTATATCTTCTATAAATGGTAGTGGTACTGGAGAATTATTAGATGCTGTTGTTGAAGCCATTCCTGAACCAGACCAAGAAGAAGAAGAAAGTGAACTACCTCGTTTTGCTATAGTTGGAAGACCTAATGCTGGAAAATCATCGTTTATCAATGCTTTAATTGGAGAAGACAGAAACATTGTTACCAATATTGCTGGTACAACTAGAGATTCTATAGATACAAAATATAATAGATTTGGTTTTGAATTCAATTTAGTAGATACGGCTGGAATTAGAAAAAAATCAAAAGTTAAAGAAGACTTAGAATTTTATTCTGTAATGAGAGCTGTAAGAGCGATTGAACATTGTGATGTTGCTGTTCTAGTAATTGATGCAACAAGAGATTTTGAAGGTCAAGATGAAAAAATATTTTGGTTAGCTGAAAAAAACAGAAAAGGAGTTGTTATTTTAGTTAACAAATGGGATTTAGTTGAAAAACAAACTAATACTATGCGTGATTTTGAAGCGCAAATACGTAAAAAAATAGCTCCTTTTACTGATGTACCAATTGTATTTACTTCAGTACTTACAAAACAACGTATATTCAAAGCTATTGAAACTGCTGTTGAAGTATTTGAAAACAGAAAACGTCGTATTCAAACTAGTAAGTTAAATGAAGCTATGCTAGAAATTATACAACATAATCCACCACCAGCAACTAAGGGTAAATATATCAAAATTAAATATTGTATGCAGCTTCCTACGCATACTCCTCAATTTGCTTTCTTTGCTAACTTACCTCAATATATTAGAGATCCATATAGACGTTATATTGAAAACCAATTACGTGAACATTATAACTACACAGGTGTTCCTATAAGTATCTATTTTAGACAAAAATAAGTTTAACATTTTTTTAATGAAACGTTAGTAGTTTTTTCTCGTCTTTTGTGCATTGAAATTTATATGTACAAAAACTATGAAAAAACTACTATATGCTTTTATCTTTTTATTTAGCACTCATTTTTTCGCACAATCGTACCCCTTTAAGATAACGGGTAAAATTCAAACAGAGAAAGAGAAAACAGCTATTGAAGCTGCTACAATTCACTTAGAAAAAATAAAAGATAGTTCAGTTGTTTCTTATACAATATCTGACGACAAAGGTTTTTTTTCTTTAGAAGGTAAGTCGTTTCATAAAAACCTGAAACTTTTTGTTTCATTTGTTGGGATGAAAAATTACTCGAAATTAATTTCTCTTGACAAAAAATCATTATACAATCTTGGTAACATATCTCTAGATGAAGAAGGCACTCTTCTTAGTGAGGTTGTAATAAAATCAAGAGCGCCTATTACTGTTAAAAAAGATACTTTAGAATTTAACGTAAAATCTTTCAAAACTAAAAAAGATGCTAATGTTGAAGATTTATTAAAAAAACTTCCTGGTGTTGAAGTAGATGAAGCCGGTAAAATTACTGTAAACGGAAAACCTGTTAATAAAATATTAGTAAATGGAAAACCTTTTTTTGGTAACGACCCCACAATTACTACTAAAAATTTAACAAAAGA
>JBELFC010000194.1:0-5203 GCA_042093175.1 Tenacibaculum sp.
ATACGGGCGAACACTCTGTAAATGGGAGAGAAAACTATTAAAAAAAAAATAAATTATAACTCTGTTGAAAACTAATTCAACAGAGCTTTTTATTTTTTAATGTTTAATCTTATTTTAGCGAATACTTCAATATTACAAGATATTTATGGCACAAGAAACACAATATACCGAAGATAATATACGATCGCTCGACTGGAAGGAACACATTAGAATGCGTCCAGGTATGTATATCGGAAAATTAGGAGATGGTTCATCCCCTGATGATGGTATTTATATTCTTGTAAAAGAAGTTTTAGATAACTCTATTGACGAGTTTGTAATGGGAGGAGGAAAAACCATTGAAGTGTCTGTACAAGGAAATAAAGTAATTGTAAGAGATTATGGACGTGGGATACCGTTAGGAAAAGTGGTAGATGTAGTATCTAAAATGAATACTGGTGGTAAATATGACTCTAAAGCATTTAAAAAATCAGTAGGACTAAATGGAGTAGGTACTAAAGCAGTAAATGCATTATCTACTTTTTTTAGAGTAGAATCTACGCGTGATGGTAAATCAGCGGCAGCTGAATTCGAAAGAGGTAACTTAACAAATCAAGAGTTATTAGAAGAAACATCACGTAGAAAAGGAACGAAGGTAACTTTTGTTGCTGATGAAACTATTTTTAAGAATTATAAATATCGTCCTGAGTATATTATAAAGCTTCTTAAAAACTATGTGTACTTAAATCCAGGATTAACTATTGTTTTTAATGGAGAGAAGTTTTATTCTGAAAACGGGTTAAAAGATTTATTGGAAGATAATAACAATCAGGAAGATATGTTATATCCAATAATTCATTTACGAGGTGATGATATTGAGGTAGCAATTACACATAGTAAAACTCAATATTCTGAAGAATATCACTCATTTGTAAACGGTCAACATACCACACAGGGAGGAACGCATCAAGCAGCCTTTAGAGAAGCTTTAGTGAAAACTATTCGTGAGTTTTTTGGTAAGAATTTTGAAGCATCTGACATTCGTAAATCAATTATCTCTGCTATTTCCATAAAAGTAATGGAACCAGTTTTTGAAAGTCAAACAAAAACTAAATTAGGATCTACTGAAATGGGAGGGAATCTTCCAACGGTAAGAACTTATATTAATGACTTTCTAAAAAAGAAACTAGATAATTATTTACATAAAAATACAGTGGTTGCTGAGCAACTTCAAAAGAAAATATTACAAGCAGAGAAAGAACGTAAAGAGCTTTCAGGAATACGAAAATTAGCGCGTGATAGAGCTAAAAAAGCTAGTTTACACAATAAAAAATTACGTGATTGTCGTATTCATTTTGGAGATACAAAAAAAGAAAGTTATTTAGATACCACATTATTTATTACCGAGGGAGATTCGGCAAGTGGATCAATTACTAAATCAAGAAATGTAAATACTCAAGCAGTTTTTAGTTTAAAAGGAAAGCCTTTAAATTCATACGGACTAAGTAAAAAAATTGTGTATGAAAATGAAGAGTTTAACTTGTTACAGGCTGCATTAAATATTGAAGATGGTTTAGAAGGATTACGTTATAATAATGTTGTAATTGCAACGGATGCCGATGTTGATGGTATGCACATTCGATTATTATTAATTACATTTTTTCTACAGTTTTTTCCTGAGGTAATAAAAGAAGGACATTTATATATTTTAGAAACTCCTTTATTTAGAGTTCGAAATAAAAAAGAAACTTTTTATTGTTATTCTGAAGAAGAAAAACAGGAAGCAATGAATAAATTAAGAGGTAAACCTGAGATAACTCGATTTAAAGGACTTGGGGAGATTTCACCAAACGAATTTGTTCATTTTATTGGAGATGATATTCGATTAGATCCTGTAATGTTAGATAAAGAAATGTCGATTGAACAAATGCTTGAATTCTACATGGGTAAGAATACACCAGATCGTCAGAAATTTATTATAAATAATCTAAAAGTAGAGTTAGATTTGTTAGAAGATAATTAAAAGTGAAAAAGAAAATGATTTTGATTAAAATGTATGTGAATAATAGATTTAAATAGAATCAAAATTAAAAAAATAATAACCCCAAACGTATAAACGTTACTGTAAATGAGTGAAGACAATAACAATTACGAACACGACGAAGAATTAAATCAAGAACCTATTGAAAATGCAGAAACCATTACGAAAGTAACGGGGATGTATAAAGAATGGTTTTTAGATTATGCTTCTTATGTAATTCTTGAACGTGCTGTACCATCTATAGAAGATGGATTTAAGCCTGTACAACGTCGTATTATGCATTCAATGAAAGATTTAGATGATGGGCGCTACAATAAGGTAGCAAACATAGTAGGTCATACAATGCAGTACCACCCGCACGGTGATGCTTCTATTGGAGATGCAATGGTACAACTAGGGCAAAAAGAATTGTTAATAGATATGCAGGGTAACTGGGGTAATATATTAACTGGTGACCGTGCTGCTGCCTCTCGTTATATAGAAGCTCGTTTGTCTAAGTTTGCTTTAGATGTTGTTTTTAACCCAAAAACAACAGAATGGAAAATGTCGTATGATGGTAGAAGAAAAGAGCCTGTTGACTTACCTGTTAAGTTTCCATTGCTATTAGCACAAGGAGCAGAAGGTATTGCTGTAGGTTTGTCTACAAAAATTTTACCACACAACTTTAATGAACTAATTGATGCTTCCATTAAGTATTTAAAAGGAAGAAGCTTTACGATTGTGCCTGATTTTTTAACTGGTGGAATCGCTGATTTTACTAATTATAACGATGGTAAAAGAGGAGGAAAGGTTCGTGTAAGAGCAAAAATTTCTCAGTTAGATAAAAAAACATTGGTAATTACTGAAATTCCATTCAGTACTACTACATCCTCTTTAATTGATAGCATTTTAAAGGCGAACGATAAGGGGAAAATTAAAATAAAAAAAATTGAAGATAATACAGCAGCAAATGTTGAAATAGTAGTGCATTTGCCACCAAATATTTCTCCAGATAAAACTATTGATGCGCTGTATGCTTTTACAAATTGTGAAAACTCTATATCACCATTAGCGTGTACAATTCAAAATAACAAACCTGTTTTTGTAGGGGTTTCAGAAATGTTAAAGCATTCAACCGACTTAACAGTTAAATTATTAAAAAGAGAATTAGAGATTCAATTACATGAGCTAGAAGAACAATGGCATTTTGCTTCTTTAGAACGTATTTTTATTGAAAATAGAATTTATCGTGATATTGAAGAAGTTGAAACATGGGAAGGAGTTATTGAAGCTATTGATAAAGGATTACAACCTCATATAAAGCATTTAAAAAGAGAAGTAACCGAAGAAGATATAGTTCGATTAACAGAAATCAGAATTAAGAAAATTTCTAAGTTTGATATTGATAAAGCAAAGCAATTTATTGAGAGTTTAGAAGAAAAAATAGCAGAAGTAAAACATCATTTAGATAATTTAATTGATTTTGCTATTGATTATTTTAAAGTATTAAAAACTAAATACGGAAAAGGAAAAGAACGTAAAACTGAAATTAGAATTTTTGATGATATTGTTGCTACTAAAGTAGTAATGCGTAATTCTAAACTTTATGTAAATAAAGAAGAAGGTTTCGTTGGTACGTCGTTAAAAAAAGATGAATATATTACTGACTGTGCCGACATTGATGATGTTATTATTTTTAGAGATAACGGAACGATGTTAGTTACTAAAGTTGCCTCTAAAACATTTGTAGGTAAGGGTATTATTCACATTGCTATCTTTAAGAAAAAAGATAAGCGTACCGTGTATAATATGATTTATAAAGACGGAACAAAGGGGCCAAGTTATATGAAACGTTTCAATGTAACTAGTATAACAAGAGATAAAGAATACGACTTAACTAATGGTAGTAAAGGTTCTAAAATGCTATACTTTACTGCAAATCCGAATGGTGAAGCTGAAGTTATTACTATTTTACTAAGAGCAGTTGGAAGTATTAAAAAATTAAAATGGGATATTGATTTTGCAGATTTAGGTATAAAAAGTAGAAGTGCAAGAGGAAATCAAGTAACTAAATATGCAATTAAGAAAATAGAATTCAAATCTGCCGGAGCATCAACACTAAAACCAAGAAAAGTATGGTTTGATGATACTGTTCAACGTTTAAATGTTGATGGGAGAGGTGAATTACTAGGAGAATTTAAAGCAGAAGATAAAATTTTAATTGCAACTCAAAGTGGTAAAATAAAAGCAGTTACTCCAGAATTAACAATGCATTTTGAAAATGACATGATAATTTTGGAAAAATGGAATTCTAAAAAACCAGTATCTGTAATTTATTTTGATGGTGAAAAAGAACGTTATTATGTAAAAAGGTTCTTGGTAGAAACTGTAGATAAAGAAGAGCATTTTATTTCAGAGCATGAAAAATCAAAGTTAGAAATTATAGCTACTGATTACCGACCAATGGCTGAAGTTGTATTTTCTAAACGTAGTTTAGATAAAATTGAAGTGAATTTCGAAGATTTTATTTCAATAAAAGGAATGAAAGCTTTGGGTAATCAATTAACTACAGATAAAATCCGCACGGTTAATTTATTAGAACCATTACCTTATGATGAACCTGAAGAAGAAAAAGTAGAAGAAATAGAGGTAAATGAAGAAGAAGAAATTACAGAAGAAGCATTACCGCTTGAAGTAGAAGAAGTAGTGAAGCCTAAAGAATTTGAAGAAAGTAAAGATTCTAAAGCAAAAAAAGCATTAGAAAGAGCACTTCAAAAAAAGAAAAAGGGCTCGGATGATGATCAAACAGCTTTGTTCTAAAATGAAAAAAAAGCATCTATACTTGGCATTAGCTATTTTAGGCGTTTGTTATACTTGGTATTATAATATTCTGTATTTTCAAACAGCTGAATCGCCTTCCTTTTTTAATTTTTTTGAGGAAGCCAAATCAAATTTTGCCAGTAAATCAATAAGTGCTGACTTATTAGTCGTTTTACTTACTTTTTTTGCCTTTTATATTCCTGATTCAATAAGGTTAAAGATTAAGTATTGGTGGATATTAATTCCACTTACTTTTATTATTGCTATTGCTTTTACATTTCCATTGTATCTTTATATGAGAGAAAACAAATTAGAAAAGCTTAAATTAGAATGAAAACAATAGGATTAATTGGAGGTATAACTCCACAGTCAACAATCATGTAC
>JBELFC010000195.1:0-3213 GCA_042093175.1 Tenacibaculum sp.
AAATTGTCGTTTGCATTTAAATTGGTTCCTGAAACGGAGTATGTATAGTCCCAATACCAATAACCGCAACCAGTATTCCATACCCATCCTTGATTGTTACTTCTAGTATAAGTAGTAGTATACTCTCTATTTACAATATTATTAGCTATAAAGGTCATGTTACCTCTAACATTGACACCTCCAGCAGCTAATCTTTGTGTAAATGCTTTATCAGGTCGAAGTCTTACAGCACTTTCTTTTAGATTTACTTTTTTTCTATTATTTTCTATATAATTCCTAACTCTTTTCGCATTCTTATCTTGAGAATACGAGTTAGTTATAAAGCTAATGAAAGCTATTAATATTAATACTATTTTTTTCATGGATTCAGGGGAGAATTTAATATTTAGCTAGTATTGTATTTTACTTATTTTATTTAATATTTATGATAGATATTGGGTCATAAAAAGAACCATTTAAATTATTCTCATATAATTTAATCACTTCACTTCTACTACTTGTTTTTAATATATATATGTGTCTGTAGCCTGTTGTAGGATTCACAAAATAATTTGCATCTATGTTATCACTACGTAATTCATCAACAAACCTATCAGCAAAGGCTTTTTTAGAGAAAACACCTATTTGTAAATAGAAACCTTCTTCTAAATCACCTACTTTTTTCATTCTTAACACTCTTGCTTTTGGTCTTGATTTAGGTTCTTTATAACTCTCAGGTTTTACATCATCACCCAGTGTTATTTTAAACACATATACAACTTCTTTAGCTTTCTTTTTACCTAAACCTGCTAATTCACCTTTACTATCATTTTCAAAAAGAGTATTTTCTTTAAATTCATCGGTTTTCTCTTCTGCATCTTTCTTTTTAGCAAACCTATCAACATACATAAAATAATATTTTGTTTTTGGATCAAAAACGTATTTTATTTTTAAATCTGCTTTTTCAAAAATCTGCTTTTTTTCTTTTATGTATGCTTCAGCATTTTCTTTCTTCCTAAACCTGTCAGTTACAACATAATACATTGTACCTCCACCACCAGTACGAGTTATTGTTTTCTCTCTCCATGGTGTATTTTTTCTTCTTCTTAAAGAGGTATCCTTTTCATCAGAGGAAGTTGCTGTTGAATCTTTAGCTTTATTTTCTTCTCTAATTACATCAACAATTTTCGGTTTATTATTAAGTAACCTTAAAATTTCATCTACTTTTTTATTTAACTTACTAATAGAGTCATATGCTTCTTGAATTTCATCCGATAAATCGTTATGTTCTTCATTTTTATACTCTTGCTTAGGTTTTCTTTCTGGTAATTTAATACTAACGCTACCTGTTCTTCTTGTAGGTCGTCTTCTGCTAAACTTCTTTTCTCCGAAATTATAAATAATTCCTACTTCATTAGTTGCTGCAAAATCTCCTTTTTCATAAGAGAACCCTATTGATAATTTATCCGATAAATTAACACCTGCTCCAGCAGATATACCATATTGCTTATCATAACCTGCTTTTAACCAACCCATTTTAGGTAAATCAAGAATTACATTTCCTCCAAAACCAAAAGAACCGTTTCCTGGTTTTCTTGCTAATGCTAATACTCGTAAATCAGCTCCTTCAAAAATTCCACTTGCATACGTAAACTCATGGGAGTACATTGCATGACCAGAAAATGTTTTTTCTGAAAATGACGTAGCTAGTTCATTACTTTTTAAATTAAAATCTAATAAATTCTCAAAAAACACTCCTACATCAAATTTGCCAAAAGAAACAGTTACTGCTGGTTGAAAATTAACTATTGGAATATCTTGAAAATTACTTAGTGCAGGATCAGGAACTTGAGAGTTTACTTTTAAACCATCAGCACTCCTTCGACTGTATAATACGTTAAATCCAAATGTTAAATCTAAATTTTCATTCATTTGAATTCTTTGTGCATAGTTTGCAATAGCACCAAAATCTTTAAAAACACCTATTTCTTGTTGATAAACAGCTAAACCTCCACCAACATTCTCTCTCATTTTACCAGAATAGCTTAACAGATATAATTTAGGGTTATCTTCAAAAGATACATTGCTGTTTCTTACAATAGCACTCATTGAAGTTTTATTTTCTCTTAACGCAGAAAAAGTTGGTACCGTTAAAAAGCGGTTAAACTTCATAAAACTACGAGAAGTGAAACTATTGTATATTTCAGCGTTATTAGACACTTGTGAAAACACACAAGAGCTAATGAACATTAATATAAAAATAGTGTTTCTTTTAATCATATACTTTTAATCTAAAACAGAAATGCTACCCGCTTTAATAAGCTTGTCATCTCTAATTATTTTATAATAAAAAATTCGTTGATTCCCTAAATCTTCAGAAGGCCAATCGTTTTTATATTCTTTTGTCATCAATACTTCCTTACCATCAGAGCTATAAATAGCTATCGTTACAGATGGTTGAAATGCATATCTATTAGATAATTCCCAGGTATCGTTAATACCATCAACTGTATTTGGAGACACAATATTTGGCACAATAATTTGATCATCTTGTTCAACTACTTCTACTGTTTTTCTCACTTCACAACTATCAACAGTTGCTATTAATGTATAGAAACCCGCTTGAGTTACACTAACAATGTTTGTTGACGATAATGGGTTTCCATTACTATCTACCCATTGATACGTATTTGCTCCTTCTCCTCTAATTGTTGTTGGCTGCCCTGTTAGTAATACTATTTTTCCAGAAGCCCCAATCTCGTTTCCTGAACTATCATATAAGAGCACTGCTGAATCGTCAAAAGGCACCACATTTATCGGTGTTAAATCCTTTACACAGTCAAAGCCTGAAATTTGAAGTTTATACTCACCTGTTTCGGTTATTTCTAAAGTTTTAGGATCCGCAACTGTTAACTCAACAGAATCTTTAAACCATTTATAAGTAAATCCGGTTACAATATCAGAAACGGTAAGTGTAATTGTTCCTCCAGGGCACAGTGAATTTGATGCAGAAGTTGAAGCTATTGTTGGGCTTGCAATTGTTAGTTTAACATCTAATTTATTCGACTTGTTACTAAGCCCTACACCTGAACTTACCTCTAAATCAAACACTCCATTATCTAAATAAGAATCAACTGCATATTCATTTAATGTTTTACCAGCTTGCAAAACATCATCTTTATACCATTGGTAAGTTAATATTGCTATTTGTTCAGGTGTTAAATCATATTCAAC